>JBCCSW010000134.1:0-10072 GCA_039199465.1 Pseudomonadota bacterium | reverse complement strand
GCCGCCTTCACCTCGTGATCGTTTCTCGTTGTTGTTTGCGGCCGCGCGAACGCCCGCTCCTCCCCCGATGCTACCGTCACATATGACGGTTTACCCCGATCCGATGGGATCGGAGACCCTTTGACGCGCCCGGAAAGGGCGCCTGACGCGCGCGGCGCCGACGGCGTTGCCGGTCGGGCCGGCATGCCGCTGAACCATGCCCAGAGCGCGCCTTCGCGCACCGGCAGGATGAGGAACCAATGCTCGACGATCCCGAGCACCAGCAGCGTCCAGAGCAGGGCATATGATGCAGCCGTGAAGACATCCAGCCCAGGCGCCGCCGCATGCCAGGCGATCATGGTCGCGAGCGAGGTTGCGGCGGTCACCACCGCCGGCAGCAGCGCGGTGAACGGGCCGCGACGGAAATAGCTGTCGAGATGCGCAATCGAGGACGGCAGCAGCGTGCTGGGCGGATAGGGAACGCCCAGAAACAGGTTGAGCTTGGCCGAGATGCGCATGGTCATCAGCAGCATGAAGGCCCAGGTCCCGACCTGGTTCACCGCACCCCAGGTGATTGCGACGACGGCGAGCGCGATCGCCAGGATCGCCAACTCGTGCCAGAGCAGGGTACCGAGCGCGCGCATGAAGCGCCGCGCGCCTGCGAGACCCGCGGGGCACCGATCGCGCACCGGCCCGGTCAGCGTGCCGGTCAGGAACGTGATCTCGGCGAAGGACCAGGCGCCGATGCCGCCCAGGAAGGAAAGATAGGCGGCCGTCTCGGTCGCCTGTCCCGCGCAGGCCGCGATCAGCCAGAGCGAGCCCGCCAGCACCAGCCCCGCGCCGGCTATGACGGCGCGGGGGTTGCTAAGCCGCCGCGCCAGCCAGAACAGCACCCCGGTGGAGAACCACCAGAGAAACAGCGCCGTCGCCGCGGCGATGGCGACGGTGGGCAGGCTGGTCATGGCCGATGCGACGCTCATGTCGGGGTCTGCTCGCGTTCTCTACCAGACCGGGTGAAGGCGGACATCGGCCGGCAGGTCGTTCTGCTTCACGGGGCGCAGGAACATCCGGGCGAAGACAAGGCCCGCCCTGACGCCCAGCGCTGCGCGACGGGCGCGCCCCGCGATGCCGGACCCGCAGGTCGCCATCTTCGCGTTGATGTCCGACAGTCGGTCGCAATCGGCCCAGAACGCATCGTTCAGATCGATCTCGATCGGGAAGCACTGGCGCGAGATCTCGGAGCAGAGCCTGATCACCTTGCGGTCGTATTCCGCGATGTCGATGCCGAGCGCGTCGTGGAAGGCCGGGCGCATGTGGTCGCGCACCCACATCGTGGCGAAGACCGCGACCAGGAAGAACCGGATCCAGAGCTTGTTCGTGCCCTGGGTCAGCGACGGGTCGGCGCGCATCAGCAGGGCGAAGGCCTCGCCGTGGCGGAACTCGTCGTTGCACCACTCCTTGAACCACAGGAAGATCGGGTGGATCCGCTTGTCCGGGTGCTTCTCGAGATGGCGGAAGATCGTGATGTAGCGGCAGTAACCGATCTTTTCGGAGAGATAAGTCGCGTAGTAGATGAACTTCGGCCGGAAGTAGGTGTATTTCTTTGTCTTCGTCAGGAAGCCGAGATTCACGCCGACATTGGCCTCCTTCAGCGCGTCGTTCAGGAAGCCGGCGTGGCGCGCCTCGTCCCGCGACATGAAGGCGAAGAGCTCGCAGATATCCTTGTTCGAGCCGCGGCGCTTCATCTCCTTGTAGAGCACGCAGCCCGAGAACTCGGCGGTGAGCGAGGAGACCAGGAAGTCGATTAACTCGGCCTTCAGCTCCGGGCCGAGGGCGTCGAAGTCGATGTTGTTCCAGTTCTCGTTCTTCTTGAAGTGGCCCTTGTTCGGGTCGCTCCGCATTTCGGCCAGCAGCCGGTCCCAGTCGTGGCGGACCGGCTCGACATCGGTGGCGTCGAGCGCATCGAAGTCGGTCGTGTAGAAGCGCGGGGTGAGCAGCGTGCTCTCCTGCGCCATGCGCGTCGTCTCGTTCGGCCCGGCGTCCACCAGCGGCGCCGCCTCGTTGCGGGCGATGTCGTGCGCGGCCTCGGCGCCGGCAGTGGCGTGCTTGTTCTGGATGTTCATGACAGCGCCTCCTCGGAGAAGGAGAACTCAAGCAGCTCCATGTATTCGAGATCACCCGTGGTCCGGGTCCAGAGCCGTTCCAGCAGCGTGGCGCGGGTCACCGTCGCGGTGCGTTCCTCGCGGTGCGTCTCGCCATAGGGCACCTCGATCGGGCGGCCATGGACCAGCACCTCGTCACCCGGCTCTAGCCTCACGTCATCCGGCAAGGCGACATGCGCCTCCAGGCTGTCGAAGGTGTTGACCACCTCGACGGTGCAGGGAACCGTCAGTCGGGTACGTGTGAACATCCGCATCTCCCAGGGTCTCTTCTTCTTGGCTCGCGTACTGCGGTCAGAGCAGTGCGGCGAAAGCCTCGGCCTGCTTCGGACCGAAGGCTTTGATGTCGATCACGCGACCGGTCTCCAGATCGATCAGCGCGATGCGGCCGTTGGCATAGGAGGTCACCCGGAACGGCACGTCGCGGTCCAGGGTGCTCTGCAACCGGCCGCGCGACAGCGCGCGCAGCACGCTGCGGATGAAGCCGCCCTCCTGCTCGTTCAGGACCGCGATGGTGCTGCCGTCCTCCGCGTCCAGCACCGCCAGCGTCTTGGTCTCGAACTCGGCCAGCGATTGGCGGGCGACGGTGATGTCGCGGCTGTCGACCACCGCGGCGCTCTCGGTGAAGGGCGCGAGCGGCTCGCGGGTCATGGTGAAAACGGTGGTGAATACCAGCACCGCGACGATCAGGATGCCGCCGGCGGCGGCTGCCCAGTCGGGAATGACGTCGTTTTTCAAACCGTACATTGGGTCCTCACTCGGCGGGATGGAGGGCGGGGTTGGGCGTCGGCCCGCTCGGCGCATCGGGGCGCTGGCCGGCGCCGGCCGAGATGGCGTCGGTCATGCCCAGCTCGGCAAGGCGCGCGCGGAGCGCCCCGGCCAGCAGCTGACCGACCTGCTGCGCGTCCGGCACGGCCCGCAGCATCGGCTGTGGCGCCTTCAGATGCCACGGCCGGGCATAGGGCCAGAGATGCAGGTAGGACAGCGTGTCGATGTCCTTGAGGCCGACGGCGATATCGCCATTGCCGTCGGGCCGCAGCACCAGGTCCAGGTTCACGATCTGCGCGAAGGGGAGGTTGATCGACAGATCGACGGCCAGGCCGAAGCGCAGGACGAGGCGGCGGTTGGTGATCGTATAGACGGTCACTTTGGCCGTCGCCCAGGCCACCACGGCGAGGATCCCGACCGCAGCGGCGCAGAGCACGCCCTGGAACAGGATCGAGGCGAGCGCGGCATCGAGCGCCAGCTTTCCGAGGGCGAGGCCCGCGAGTTGCCAGGCGATCATCAGGCCGAACCACAGCACGACGAGTTTCGCGAACAGCGCACGCCAGAGCAGGACGCGCCAGTCTGGGGCGCCCTGCCACAGGATCTCCTCGCCTGGGGGCAGTTTGCTCGGCAACCCGCGCACCGGCTCGAAGTTGAAGTCGCTGTCCTCTTCCATGGCTCGTCTCCTTCGACGGGTCGGCCCGTCCTTGCCGCGTGCCACGGAGCGCGCCTGACGCGCCCGCGGCTGTGCCCGGGTCTCAGATCAGAGGCTCGGTCCGCGAGGGGTGGGCGTAGAGCGTGCCGCCCGTGAAATACGCCTGCACCTTGTCTTCCTCGAGCAGGGTGATCTCGTCCTCGGCCTTCTGCGTGGGGGCCTTGCGGAGCTGCTCGGCAGTGACCGAGCGGACCTGCAGCCGCTCGCTGGCGCCGACTATGCGGGCGAGGTTCATCGGCACGAGCTTGAGGCCGGCCGAGGTCTCGACCTCGACATAGCGGATCAGCTGCTCGGCCCGGTCGATCCACACATCGGCAACCTTGCCCACGACCTCGCCATCGCAGCAGACGACGTCGAAACCACGCGGGTCATAGTCCAGATCGGCGATCCTGAACTCGTTGTCGAAGCGCATCGGGCGAAGGCGAATGTCGCCGGCATGGTTGCGGTCCGGCACGTCGGGGCGGTTGACCCAGGCGGCCGGGCCGACGCCGTCGACCAGCGGATCGCCCGTCGGCGTGACCGGGGCGCCGGTCTGCGCGGTGGTCGGGATCGCCTTCAGCTCGTACTCGTCCGGCATCTCGGGCACCGTGTTGGTGCTGCCGTCGCGGCGCAGGAACGTCTTGGGGCCCGGTCGTGGAAAGATGAAGGCCTTGCTGAGAGGCTTGCCATCGACCTCCGAGATCGTGGGATACCCCTCGCGCATCCCCTCGCGCGTCAGATAAGCGACGAGGCCGAAGAAGAAGGCCCAGAACGCATAGAGCGCGATCTGCGCAAGATCGATCCGGCCGATGATGTAGGCGTTGTCTTCCATGGTCTCCTCCCCTCGAGGACTGGTCCGAAGATGGCCGGCCGGGCAGGGGCCCCGGCAGGCCGGCGGTCAGGCGGGAAACTCGGTCAGGCCGAACTCCCGAGATTGGCGTGGCGGGCCTGCGCGCCGGACGAGCGGGCCGACCGCGACAAGCGTGGCGAACAGAAGCGCGATCTCCAGATGATAGACCACGCCATAGGCGGCGGTCGCGCTGTCGAAGGCGCGGCCGAGGAGGCCGGCATCGTGCATCGCGGTGACAAGGTCGCGGATGGCGCCGCCCATCGCGATCGCGATCCCGGCGGCGGTGGCCTGCACCGCGCCCCAGGCGCCGAGCGCGAGCCCGGTGACCGTGGCGGCCTGCTCCTCCGCCGTGGTGGCGAGGTCCATCGCCGCCGTGAGCGTGCCGACCGCAAACAGACCGCCGCCAACGCCGATCAGCAGCGTGCCTGCGCGGAACAGCCAAGGCGCCGACAGCGGACCCGCCAGCGTGACCGCGGCGAAGGCGAAGATGCCGATCACCGCGCCCCAGGCCGCCAGCCGGCAGGGATCGCCGCCCTCGCCGAGGCGCCGGCCGGCGAAGGCAAAGCCGGCGAGCGAACCGGCCGCGAAGATCGCCGTCAGCAGCGTGGTTTGCCCGACCGAGAGGCCGAGCACCTCGGCGCCATAAGGTTCGAGCAGGATGTCCTGCATCGCGAAGCCCGCGGTGCCGAGCCCGGTCGCGATCAGCAGCCGGCCGGCCCGGCCGCCCGCCATGAAATCGGCCCAGGCGGCGCGGAAGGCGGGGCGGGTCTGGTCGCGCCGGGTGAGCTCGGGCCGCAGCACCTCCTGCTTCCAGAGCGCCACGAGATTGAGCATCAGCGTCACCACGGCCGCGCCCTGGATCACCTGGATCAGCTTCAGCTGGCTGAAATCGGCGAGCAGGATGCCGAATACCACGGCCGAACCCGCCATGCCGACCAGCAGCATCACATAGAGCAGTGCGACGACGCGGGGGCGCGTCTCGACCGGTGCGATATCGGTGGCGAGCGCCAGGCCCGCGGTCTGCGTCGTATGCAGCCCCATGCCGGTCATCAGGAAGGCGAGGCCCGCCGCAACCGGGCCGACCCAATAGGGTCCCGTCGTATCGCCCGACATCAGGATGAGGGCGAAAGGCATGATGCCGAGGCCGCCCCATTGCAGCAGCGTGCCCCACCAGAGATACGGTATCCGGCGCCAGCCGAGCGCCGAGACATGCGTGTCGGAACGGTGGCCGACCAGCGCGCGGAACGGCGCGAACAGCACCGGCAGCGCGACCAGGGCGGCCACGATCCAGGCGGGCATGTCGAACTCGACGATCATGACGCGGTTCAGCGTGCCGCTCAGCAGCACGATCGCCATGCCGACCGACACCTGGAACAGCGAGAGCCGGATCAACTTCGGCAGCGGCAGCGCGTCGGAGGCGGCATCGGCGAACGGCATCCAGCGCCGGCTGAGGCCGACGAAGGGGTTCACCAGCTGCCGCCAGGGGTTGCTCATGCGACCGCCACCTCTTGCGCCTCTGAGATGTAGAAGCCCTTCGAGATCCGCCCGCTGCGAAGCGGCTTAAGGCCCCGCTCGACCAGGCGGTCGCGGAGCCGCGCCGGGGGTACCGGCTCGATCGCGGGAGAGCGGTCGCTGCTCGGGAAGAGCTGGCCGCCGAAATGCATCAGCGCGAGCGAGCGGGTGCGCGGCGCGAAGGTCATCAGCAGCGCCTTGTCGGCACGCGCGGCCAGGCGCGCCGCCGCTTCGGCCATGTCGTGCTGGCGATAGTGGATGAGGCTGTCCATCGCGATGATCCAGTCGAAGCGGCCGAGCTGGGCGTCCAGCATGTCGCCCGACATGAAGCTGAGCCGGGCCGCGACCTGGGGCGCCAGTTCCTCGGCGGCGCGGTGGGCTGCGACGCGGACCAGGTTTTCGGACAGGTCGACCGCCACGACATCGGCGCCGCGTTCGGCAAGGCGCCGCGACAGCATGCCGGTGCCGCAGCCGGCATCCAGGACGCGCGCGCCGTGCAGGTCCTCGGGCATCCAGCTCAGCAGCAGCTCGGCCATCTGTGCGCGGCCCTCGCGCACGGTGCGGCGCACCCGGCTGACCGGCGCCTCGGAGGTGAGGCGCGTCCAAGCCTCGGCGGCGGTCGCGTCGAAATACTCGGCGATCTGCCGGCGGCGGGAACGGTAGCTTTGGCCCGGTGGCAGGGCGCGGTCGATATCGGTGACACTCATCAATCGAATCCCAGCATTTCGAAGATGTCCCGGTCCTTCATCGGATCCGGAGCCAAGGGATCGGTGCCGGCCCACAGCCTCTCGGCGAGCTTGATGTATTCGGCCTGCACCGGCTTCACGTCGTCGTCGTCCATCTCGAACAGGGTGCATTTCTTCAGGCGCGAGCGTCGGATTGCGTCGAGGTCCGGCAGATGCGCGAGGCGCTTGAACCCGACCCGGTTGCAATAGCGGTCGACCTGCTCGGTCTCGCGCGAGCGGTTGGCCACACAGCCCGCCAGACGCACCGTGTAGTTGCGCGACTTCGCCTGCACCGCGGCGACGATCCGGTTCATCGCATAGATCGAATCGAAGTCGTTGGCGGTGACGATGATCGCGCGGTCGGCATGCTGCAGCGGCGCCGCGAAGCCGCCGCAGACCACGTCGCCAAGCACGTCGAAGACGACGACGTCGGTATCCTCCAGCAGGTGATGCTCCTTGAGCAGGCGCACGGTCTGGCCGACGACATAGCCGCCGCAGCCGGTGCCGGCCGGCGGGCCGCCGGCCTCGACGCACATCACGCCGTTGTAACCCTCGTAGACGAAGTCCTCGGTGCGCAGCTCCTCGGTGTGGAAGTCGACCTCCTGCAGCGCGTCGATCACCGTCGGCACCAGGCGCTTGGTCAGCGTGAAGGTGCTGTCGTGCTTGGGGTCGCAGCCGATCTGCAGCACCCGCTTTCCGAGCTTCGAGAACGCGGCCGAGAGGTTCGACGATGTCGTCGATTTCCCGATGCCGCCCTTGCCGTAGACCGAGAACACCTTGGCGCCCTCGATCTTCATCTTGGGGTCCATATGGACCTGCACGCTGCCGTCGCCGTCCTCACCGCGTTTGCGGCGGGGCCGTCGGGCTGCGATCACCGGCGGTTCTCCGAGTGGCGGCATTCAGGCCTCCTGTCGTGCGGGTTGGCGGTCGACGGGGGCCGCGGCCGATCTGGGCGCCGCGGTGGGGGCGGTGGCCGAGGGGGCTTCGGGCGTCGTCGCCGGTCCCGGTGGTTCCGTCGCCTCGGGCGTTATGCCTTCCAGCCGGTCCTCCAGCTCGTCCGAGGCGGCCTGCAGGGCGGCCAAGGTCTCGGGATCGGGGTCCCAATACTGGCGCTCATGCGCCTCGATCAGCCGACCCGCGAGCCGGGCCGAGGCCTTGGGATTCAGGCTGGCCAGCCGGCGGCGCATCGCGGCATCGAGCACGAAGGTCTCGGTCACGCGCTGATAGACCCAGGGCTCGACCGCGCCGGTCGTCGCCGACCAGCCGACCGTGTTGGTGATCGAGGCCTCGATCTGGCGCACGCCCTCGGCGCCGTGGCTCAGCATCCCCTCGAACCATTTCGGGTTCAGCGTGCGGGTCCGCGTCTCCAGCGCGACCTGTTCGGACAGCGAGCGGATCGTCCCCTCGCCGCGGGTGTTGTCGCCGATGAAGACCGGCACCGACTGGCCGTCGCGCGCGCGGCGCACGGCCCGGCCGATCCCGCCCAGCGTGTCGAAATAATGGTCGATCGTCGTCACGCCGAGTTCGACCGAGTCGAGCGTCTGGTAGGCGAGATCGACGCCGCCGAGCAGGTCGCTGAGTGCCTCGGGCCGCTTCACGGGCTTGCCGTTGGTGCCGTAGGCGAAGCATTTGCGCGCGGCATAGGCGTCGGCCAACTCGTCCTCGTCGGTCCAGGCGCCGCTGTCGATCAGCGCGTTGACGTTCGAGCCATAGGCCCCGTCGGCGTTGGAGAACACGCGGAGCGAGGCCGTCTCGAGATCGCAGCCGCTCGCCTCCATCCGTTCGAGCACGGCGGCGCGGATCCAGTTGTCGGCCGGGTCCTCGTCGGCGGCCGCTGCGATCGACGCGGCTTCGGCCAGCACGCGGGTCTGGATCGGCAGCAGATCGCGGAAGATGCCGGAGAGCGTCACCATCACGTCGATACGCGGGCGGCCGAGCTCCTCCAGAGGCACTAACTCGGCGCCGCAGACGCGGCCGTAGCTGTCGCGCCGGGGTCTGGCGCCCATCAGCGCCAGCGCCTGCGCCATCGGGCCACCTTCCTGCTTGATCGTGTCGGTACCCCACAGCACCAGGGCGACGCGCCGGGGCAGGGCGCCGCTCTCGGCCACGTGCCGGGCGAGCAGTTTCTCGGCCTGGCGTGCGCCCTCGCCCATCGCGAAGGCGGTCGGCAGGCGGAACGGGTCGTGGCCATGCAGGTTGCGTCCGGTCGGCAGGATCGCCGGCTGGCGGATCAGGTCGCCGCCGGGCGCTGGGCGCACATAGCCGCCGTCGAGCGCGTGCAGGATCGCCGACAGCTCGCTGTCGGTCGCCAGATGCGCCTCGGCCCGGGCGAGCGCTTCGAACGCCTCGCGCGTCTCGGGCGTGGCCGCGAGATCGCTGGCCGCGAGCGCCGCCTCGGCGCCCTGGCCGCCGGCAAGCGCCGTCGAGGCGGCGGCGTTCAGCGCCAGCCCGTGACTGGCCTCGGCCATCACGGCCAGCAGTTCGGCCCGCTCCTCGGCCGGGGCGGGGCGGCCGACCACATGCAGACCGTGCGGGATCAGCGTGTGTTCCAGCTCGCTCAGTTGCAGGGCCAGCCCGCCGAGGCGCGCCTCCGCATCCGCGGCCGACCAGACCGGGTCGGGCGAGGCGAGATCGAGGGCGGCGGCTTCCGCCTGGATCTGCTCGGCCAGCCGTTCGAGGGCCTCGCCCTCCAGATCATGGGCGCCGGTGCGCCAGCGCTCGATCGAGGCGCGCAGATCGGCCAGCCCGCGATAGAGGCCCGCATGGCAGACCGGCGGCGTGAGATGCGAGACCAGCGTCGCGCCGGCGCGGCGGCGGGCCAGCGCACCCTCGGACGGGTTGTTGGCGGCATAGAGATAGATGTTCGGCAGATCGCCGATCAGCCGGTCCGGCCAGCACTGGCCCGAGAGGCCCGACTGCTTGCCCGGCATGAACTCCAGCGCGCCATGGGTGCCGAAATGCAGCACGGCATCGGCGCCGAAGGTTCCGTCGATCCAGCGGTAGAAGGCGGCGAAGGCGTGGGTCGGCGCGAACCCGCCCTCGAACAGCAGGCGCATCGGGTCGCCTTCCCAGCCGAAGGCCGGCTGCAGGCCGACGAAGACCCGCCCGAAGCGTGCGCCCAGGATCTGGATCGACGCGCCGTCGCTGTTGTGCCGGCCGGGCGCAGGGCCCCAGACCGCCTCGATCTCGCGCAGATGCGGGTAGTCGCTGATATGCTCGATAGCGGGTACCGTGTCGACGACGCGTGCCTCGGTGCCCTGACCCTCGGGATCGTCGCCCAGCACGGCGCGGCGGAGCGCGTCAACGCTGTCGGGCGGGTCGAGGTCGTAGCCATCGGCCGCCATGGCGTGCAGCGTGTTGTAGAGGCTCTCCCACACCCCGAGGAACG
>JBCCSW010000133.1:0-10110 GCA_039199465.1 Pseudomonadota bacterium | reverse complement strand
CCGATCCCCGCCGACGGCGCCGGATCGCCGACCTGATCCAGCAGGGCGTCGCGCCGTTCGGCCCAGTCGGGCGTCGCCGCGCCGGGTCGAAACGACGTATCTGCCTCATCGTGGATCGACGCCCGCCGTTCGGCCGCGTAGGCCGCCGACAGCAGGCGCTGGAGCGGTACCTCCACATGATCCGGGTCGCCGAGGAAGGCGTCCCGGTCGGCAAGCGCAAGCTTCATGGTCTCGACGACCCGATGCACGAAGTTGGGCCCGTCAAGGGCCATGTCCGCCAGATCGACCCCATCCAGGAGCCGAAGACACTGAAGGAACGCCGGCCCCTGGCTCCACGGCCCGGCCTTGTGCACCCAGAAATCGCCGAACGGGACCGCAATCGTGTCCTCGTATGTCGCGCACCACCCAGCCATGTCGTCGGCCGAGAGCAGGCCCGCACGGCGCTCACCGAGGCCGTCTGCCGTAGGTGTCCGCATCGACCGATCGATCGCCTCCGCTACGAAGCCTCGATAGAAGGCGTCGCGCGCCGTCTCGATCTGCGAATCGCGGTCCGCGCTCGCGGCTTCCGCCTCGGCCAGGATGCGCCGATAGGTCTCTGCGATGGCGGGCGTCGCAAAGCGCGCCCCGGGCCTGGGGACCATGCCGCCAGGGGTCCAGACAGCGGCCGAGCTTGGCCATTCCCGCTGAAAGAACGCGGCGCCGGCATGGATTGACGCGGCGGCGCGATAGGCGATCGGAAAGCCGTTCTCGGCATAACCGATGGCGGCCTCCAGCACGTCGCGCAGGCGCATCATTCCATAGTCGCGGAGCAGGAGCATCCAGGCGTCGAACGCCCCAGGCACGACGGCGGGCACCAGGCCCGTGCCCGGCATGCGCGCGATGCCGTCGCCGACCAGGCGATCGATCGTGGCCGCTTGCGGCGCGACACCCTGCCCACAGAGCACGCGCGGACGCGCGGCACCGGCTGCATGGAACAGGATGGGGACCTCGCCGCCTGGGCCGTTCAGGTGAGGTTCGACCACCTGCAGGACGAAACCCGTCGCTACAGCGGCGTCGAACGCGTTCCCGCCCCGCTCTAGAATACCGAAACCGGCCGCGCTTCCGAGCCAATGCGTGCTTGAGACGGCGCCGAAAGTTCCTCGAACTTCCGGTCGTGTCGTGAAGGACTGGCTCACGCCTCTTGCTCCTGACCGATGGTCGCTCCGAGACCTTATGGCATGCCCCAAAGCCATGACGTGAAGGTCGACCGCCCCGGCCCAAGCGATCTGCGATGCACGCCTCTCTTGTCCAGTGCGCGCGCGTGCAAGCGTGGGGTTCTCCATTTCGCAGCCGACGCTGTACGATCATCTGGCATGCCGACCGATATTGGCTTTGAGACGATCAAGATCGCTCGAGCAGCATCTGTTGCTCGAGACGCGGCACCGGATGTCATTCGCGGCGCAGAGCGGTCTTTCGGGAGAGCTAGAACGGTCCTAGGCGCGGCGCGCCAATGCGGATCTTGTAGCCGCGCCTCGGGGATGCGCGTGGGCATTGCACGCCAAGGAGCCGTCGCGAGGACTGCTACGGCCTTTCGGTCCCCTGAGGCGTGATCGCCAGCCCGTTCTCGCGGTGCCAGGCGTCGACGTCGAAGGCTACGTGATCGCCGAAGCTGTGCACCTCGGTTTTCTCCGGCAGCCCCGCAGGGTCGAACGCCGCCTCTGCGCCGCTGATCTCCCTCACGCAGTCTTGGGTCGCGAGCCAGCGATCCACCGGCAGCAGCGTGCTCTGCCGCTGTACGATGTTCCAGACATAGTAGTGGTGCGGGATGACGATGCGTGGTGCCAAGCGGGCGATCACCTCGGCCACCATCGGATGGCCCATCACATGCTGGCTGTCATCGACGGGCATGAGCAGGATGTCGATCTGCCTCAGGCGCTGCCACACCGTCTCGGGCGGGTCATGGCGGTTGTCGCCCCAGTGCAGGATCCTGAGGCCGCCGGTCTCAAGCAGCACCAGACAATTGTCCCAGGAGCGGCCATTGTCCGGCGGCGTCAGCATCTGTCCGCCGAAATAGCCGTTGATCAGCCGGAAGTCGTAGGTGGCGAAGGTCGGATCCGTCGCATGCTTGTCCGGCACCGTTTCGACCACGAGGTCGCCCACCGCATAACGGCCGATCGGCCTGTCGAGCAGCACCGAGGCGTCGAGCCGGTGCAGCGCGTCGTGGTCGAAATGGGCGTGGGTCGAGATGCCGATATCGACCGCCGTCAGCGGGAAGTTGTGGAAGTACCAGTCCCAGCGTCTGGCCGGATGGTTGCGCCATGGGTCGATCATCACCGTGAGCCCGGCGGGCGTGGTGATCCGGAAGGCCGAGCCGCCGAAACTGGCAATCTTCACAGGGCCTTCTACGGCCACGGATTGCTCAAGGGCGATCATGCGGTTGTGGTTCGTGGCGCGCTGCCAGGCGGTCAGACCGTCGTCGATGGCCATGCCGTCTCCTCCCATCGCGCCTTCCGTCCTGAGCCTCAGCCTGGGCTGCGGCACCAAAACAAACAAGCTTGATTGTTTGTTTTTCGAATGGAAGCATCCCACCATGATTCAGATGGCACCAACCGTGCGCACCCAACGCACTCAGGAGGAGCGGAGCCGCGAGACCATCGACCGGCTTCGCGCGGCGGTGCTGAGCGTGATCGCCGAGCGGGGCTATGTCGGCTGTTCGACCACCGAGGTCGCGCGCCGCGCCGGGGTCTCGCGCGGGGCGCTCCTTCATCACTTCCCGCGCAAGGTCGACCTGATCGCAGACGCAGCGGCGCATTTCTGGGGTGAGGCCAGCGCCCATCTGCGCCGGATCGGCGATGCGCTCGATGGCGAGAAGACCGACGTCGCCGCCTTCGTCGAGGACATGTGGACCACGGTCTTCCGCCAGGAGGCAGCGCGCATGACGATCGATCTCGTCAGCGCCTCGCTCGTGGACGCCGAGCTCCGCGGCAGGATCGAGCCGCTGCTCGACGATCTCTTCGAGGAATACGACCGGGTCGCGACCGAGGCCTTCGCAGCCGCAGGCCTCGAGACGCGCCAGCGCCTAGCGCTCGTCCATGTGGCGACCTGTGCGCTCCGCGGTCTTCGGATGCAGGAGATGATGCAGGGCAACCGGCAGAACATCCTCGCAGCGCGCGCGGCGCTCGTCATCCTCCTCGAGACGTATCTTCGGGCCGATCACGAGGGCGGGCAGGCGTGATGGCCGCGCCTGTGCTCGTGGCCGAGGGGATGACGCGCCGGTTCGGCGGCGTCACGGCGGTCGACACCATGAGCCTCAGCCTAGCAGCAGGCACGATCACCGGGCTCATCGGGCCGAACGGAGCGGGCAAGTCTACCTTCTTCAACCTCGTAAGCGGCGTCGTGCGTGCGGACGCCGGCAGCCTGCGCTTCGAGGGACGCGACATTACGGGCTTGCCTGCCTTTCGCCGCGCGCGGCTTGGGCTGATCCGTACCTTCCAGCTCAGCCGGGAGTTCGCGCGCCTAACCGTGTTGGAGAACCTGATGATGGCGCCGCAGCTCCAGCTTGGTGAGCACGTCGGTCCGATCTTCCTGCGGCGTGCGGCCGTGCGCGCGGCCGATGCCGAGGTGCTGGCACGGGCGCGAGAGGTGCTGGCCATCGCCAGGCTCGAACCGCTGGCGGACGAATACGCCGGCAACATCTCGGGCGGGCAGAAAAAGCTGCTCGAACTCGCGCGAACGCTGATGGTCGACTGCTCGACCATCCTGCTCGACGAGCCCGGCGCGGGCGTCAACCCTGCGCTGATGGAGACGCTGCGCGACATGATCGTTCGGCTGAACCGCGACCACGCCAAGACCTTCCTGATCGTCGAGCACGACATGGACCTGATCGCCCGGCTCTGCGACCCCGTGGTGGTGATGGCCGAAGGGCGGCTGATGGTTGAGGGGAGCTTCGACGCGGTGCGCCAGGACCGCCGGGTGATTGAGGCGTATCTAGGCGGTGCCGCGTGAGTGCCGCGCTCGAGGTCGACGGCCTGTCTGCCGGCTATGGACGCGGCGACATCGTGCACGACCTCAGCATCACTGCGGACGCCGGCGAGATCGTCACCGTCATCGGGCCCAACGGCGCCGGCAAGTCGACGATGATCAAGGCGATCGCCGGCGTCGTGCGCCCCTCGCGCGGGCGCGTGCGGGTCGGGGGTGCCGATCTCGCAGGGCTCGCGGCGTCCGAGATCGCAAGACGCGGCGTCGCCTATGTCCCGCAGGAGGCCAACGTCTTCCGCCAACTCACCGTCGCGGAGAACCTCGCCATCGGCGCCTGGACGGACCCAGCACACGCGGTCGAGCGTCGCGAACGGGTGCATGCGCTCTTCCCCGATCTGGCGAGGTTCGCGGGGGCCCGGGCCGGCACGCTCTCGGGCGGTCAGCGCCAGATGGTGGCGTTCGGCATGGCGTTGATGGTCGAGCCGAGCGTGCTGCTGCTCGACGAACCATCGGCGGGACTATCGCCCGTGATTGCCGAGCAGATGTTCGACACCATCCGCTCCGTCAACGAGACCGGCATCGCGATCCTGATGGTCGAGCAGAACGCGATCCGCGCGCTCGGCATCTCGCACCGCGGCTATGTCATGGCGGCAGGGCAGGTGGCGTTGGCGGACACGGCGCAGGCGATCCTCGCCAGCGACGAGGTCTCGGAGCTGTACCTGGGGAGCCGGCGATGAACGCGCAGTTTATCGTCAACGGCATCGTCAACGCTGCGCTGATCGCGCCGCCGGCGATCGCGCTGTCGCTGCTCTTTGGCGTGTTGCGGTTCCCGAACTTCGCCATTGGCGGCTATATCACGGCGGGCGCTTTCATCGCCTACGCGGCCAATGTCGAGGCCGGGCTGCCGCTATGGCTGGCGGGCGCGATCGCGATGGCGGGCACGGCACTGCTGGTTTGGCTCTCGGACGAGATCGTCTTCAAGCCGATGCGCGGCTCAGACCCGGTGACGCTGCTCGTCGTCTCGATCGCGCTCACCTTCATCATCGAGCATGTGGTCCGGCTGATCTACACCGCCGATGTGCGCGGGTTCGACCTGCCGCTGCAGCGGCCCTACCGCTTCGGCGACATCCGCATCACGCAGGAGCAGATCGAGCTGCTGGTTCTCGCCGTCGTGATCGGGATCGCGGTGCATGCGCTGCTCGCCTATACCCGCATCGGCAAGGCGATACGCGCCACCGCCGACAATCCGATGCTGGCCGAGGTGCGCGGCGTCTCAACGGCGCAGGTCATCATGGCCACATGGTTCATCGCCGGCGCGCTTTTCGGGCTGACCGGCGTGCTGGCGGGTCTGGACCTGGTGATCGAGCCGCTGATCGGCTGGAACCTCACCATCCCGATCTTCGCGGCCGCTATCCTCGGCGGCATCGGTTCACCCTATGGCGCGATGTTGGGGGCGCTGATGGTGGGTCTGGCCGAGGAGCTGACGATCCTGGTCCTGCCGTCCACCTACAAGCTGGGGGTCGGCTTCATCATCATCGCCATCCTGCTGCTCATCCGCCCGCACGGGCTGTTGGGCACGCCCGAGATCCGCAAGTGAGGCTGCGATGACTGCCTATCTCGTCAGCATGGCCACCTTCGTGGGCTTCTTCATGCTGCTCGCGCTCGCGCTCAATCTGCAGTGGGGCATCACGGGCATGGTGAATTTCGGTGTGGCCGGGTTCTACGCGCTCGGCGCCTACACCTCCGCGATCCTGTCCGAAACGCTGGGCTGGCCGCTCTATGTCGCCATGCCCATGTCGGCAGTGGCGGGGTTCTGCGCCGGCCTCCTCCTCGCGCTTTTGTCGATACGGCTGAGAGGCGATTTCCTCGCCATCGTGACCCTGGGCTTTGGCGAGACGATCCGGCTGATCGCCCTCAACGAGGACTGGCTGACCGAGGGGCCGCGCGGCATGAAGATAGACGCCCGCCCCTTTGCTGGCGTCTTCGAGCGCGAGACCTATCCGCTGGTTTATCTGGCGCTGGTGGCGGCCACGGTGGCCGTGGCGCTTCTCATCGTCGAGACGATCCGGCGCGCCCCGCTGGGACGCACCCTCCGCGCAATCCGCGAGGACGACGTCGTGGCCGAAGTGTTGGGCAAGAACGTGCTCGCCCATCGCATGACGGTGTTCGCCATCGGGACGGCGATCATGGGCTCGGCAGGCGCGCTCTATGCGCATTACGTGCAGAACATCTCGCCCGAGGTGTTCCTGCCGATGGTCGCGATCTTCATCTGGATGTCGGTGATCGTGGGCGGCGCGGGCAACAACTGGGGCCTCCTGATCGGCGCGGGTCTGGTGATGACCATCCTCGAAGGGACCCGCTTCATCGGCGACTTCACCGATGTCGTCGATGCTGAGCAGCTCTCGGCACTGCGCATCATCCTGATAGGCGTCCTGCTGATCGTGATCATCCGGGTGCGCCCTCGCGGCATCCTGCCCGAGCCGCGGTTCCGCGCACCCGACGCCGGCGAGACCGGAACGACCCCACGACGACAAGAGCCCGACAGAGGAGTTACGCCATGACCATCCGCCTCAATCGACGCCATGTCCTGGCCAGCGGCGCTGCCGCTGTCGGGTCGCTTGCCGCCCCCTCGATCCTCCGCGCCCAGGACGGCCCCATCGCGATCGGTAGTCTCACGCCCAACACCGGCGGCGGCGGGCCGTTCGGGCCGAACATCACGGCCTCGCACAAGCGGGTCGCCGATGCCGTCAATGCCGCCGGCGGGGTGCTCGGGCGCGAGATCGCCTTGTTCCAGGAGAACTCAGAGACCAATCCGGAAACTGCGGTACGAGCGGCCGACAAGCTGATCAACGTCAACCAGGTGATTGCGATTATCGGCACCTGGTCGTCCTCGGTCACGCTCGGCATCCTGCCGCGCTGTCAGGAGAACGGCATCATCCAGATGTGCACCTCCTCCTCCTCGGATATCCCCGTGAAGGATGAGCGCGGTCTGGTCTTCAACTTCCAGGCGCTTTCGCCGGTCTGGGGCCGCGCGATCGCCAACCTCGCCCAGGAACGCGGGTTCTCGAACTACGGCGTAATGGCGCTCAACAACGACTTCACGATCTCCATGGTCGACGCCTTCATCGACGTGGTGGGCGCGGACAACGTGGCACCGGAACCCTTCTTCTATAACGGCCAGCAGTCGTCCTACCGCTCCGAAGTCACCCAGCTTGTCGCCGACGAGCCGGATGCCGTGTTCATCCCGAGCTACGTCACCGACTTCACCGCCGTCTTCAAAGAGATCTTCCGCCAGGGCTATGAGGGCCAGGTCATCACCACGTCTCTGGCGACGGGCGAGAAGTTCAAGGAGGCGGTGGGCGATGCTGCCGAGGGTATCCTGCATGGCTTCCCGGTGCCGCCGATCGACAGCCCCGCCTACAAGGAATACCTCGTCGAGGCAGGGCTTGAGGACACAGGCGGCGTGCAGCACCCGTTCGGTACCGCCGGGCGCGACCAGATGTCGGTTCTACTGCTGGCCATCGAGAAGGCCGGCACAACCGAGACCGAGGCCGTCGCCCGGGCGATTTGGGAGGTGACGACCGGGGAGGGGAAGACGAGCATCACCAATGTCGCCGACGGGTTGGCCGCACTGCGGGCTGGCGAGGAGATCAACTTCTCCGGCGCCTCCTCCAGCCTGGAGTTCGACGACGAAGGGATGGTGCTCGGCCGCGACTTCCAGCTCTCCGAAATCAAGGATGGCGAGGACGTCGTCATCTCGCGGCTTGCCTTCAACTGACCCCACGCAACCAGCGCGGTGGGGCCAGATGGCCCGCCGCCCATGCAATGAGGAGGAGACGCCATGGCGCGCGTGAGAGATGTGATGATCGACGAAGTGCCCGAGGACGTGAAGCCGGTCTACACCCGCTTCGCCGAGGACTACGGGCCCTTTTTGAACCAAGTGCGCGTCTTCGCGCATCGCCCGCCGGCGCTGCGCCACATCATGGGCCTCCTGCTGGAGCTCAAGGATGAGGCGGTGCTGCCTAAGCGCTACCTCGAGATCGCGCTGGTCGTCGTCTCGAAGATGAACGAGTGTCGCTATTGCGTGGCGCACCACACCCCGCGGCTGATCGAGCAAGGGCTCGAGGCACGCGCGGTCGAGGCGATCCTTGAGCCGCAGGTGCCTGGCTTCGACACCGTCGACATGCTGGTTCGCGACTACGCGATGCAGGTCACGCAGAACGCCAACATGATCCGCGACGGGATCTTCGAGCGGCTCCGCGCGCATTTCACCGAGGAGCAGATCGTCGAGCTGACGCTACGCACCGCGCTCTGCGGCTTCTTCAACCGTTTCAACGATGCGCTGATGATCGGCATGGAGGACGGCGTGGTCGCGGACATGCTGGCCCATGGCGCCAGCGAGGCGAGCCTGCCAAGCCACGCTGCCGAGTGACGCGGCCGGGCGAGACGGGTGGCGCTGGGTTCCGTCGGATCGCTGCCGTCACGGAGGTTGGGTTGCCCGAGCGTACCGGCCCGGCGCTGCCGTCGGCGCACGGCGCAACCTTGCGGTCGCCTGCGCGAGAGTTGCCGGTCGTGTGATGCGCAGGATCGCCCCGCTCGGTGACCTAGCGATGTTGGACTCTCGTGCCGTTCGCGTCTCCGGCACCTCGCTCGTCGGACCACTGGCGCCGCAGCGCGAACCGATTGGGGGTCCCGTTGCAACGCAGTGTTCTGCGCGGTACCGGACCTTTGTCGGGTTTTCCGGCGGCTACCACCTCCTCTTCTCCTCTCCCCGAGTGCACGAGGTCATCGGGCCGAGACGGGCAGGGTATTCGGAGCGCCGCGCGCGCCTCAGCGCGAGCAGCAGGAGGCGTGATCGCAAATCCTCATCGGGTAAGCGGGCCGCGCCTTCGTTCGACCGTGGACCAGGGTCACGATGTTGCGGGCTGCGCCTGCGCTTCAACACTCTCGGTCGCGCCCCTGTGCAAGCGGATAGCTGGACGGAAAGATCGCGTCGACGGGAGGGTGGCCCCAGGTGCGGTCCGGGTACCGTGCGACGAGGCCGTCGAACTGCTGTTGCGCTTTCGCACTCTCTGCGTCGAAATCCATGCCGGGCAGCGTTCGGCCGTCCATGACGCGCCGCCCATCGATATAGACGGTCTGCGCATCGCGGCCCGAGCCTGCGATCAGCAAGGTCTGCACCGGGTCGGTCACCTGGCCGAGGTCGGGGTTGGCGAGATCCCAGACCACGAGATCGGCGCGCGCGCCGGGCGAGATGCGGCCGAGATCGGCTCGGCCGAGGGCATCCGCTCCGCCCAGGGTTGCAGCGTCGAAGTAATCTGCTGCGCTGCAGGCAGCCCCGTCGCACTCGACAAAGCGGCAGAGCAGGAGGCCGATCTGGAGATTGAGCAGCATGTCCGGCGGCGCGGTGTCGGTGCCGAGCGCCAGTCTCAGGCCGCGGTCGCGGTAGCTGCGAAAACTCTCGAGCCCGTCACCGAAGCGCGCCGCGACCAGTGGGCAGTGCACGATGACGGCACCGCGCTCGGCCACTATCTCCAGATCGCGCCCCGGGGTGGGGTCGTAGCGTGACGGGGTCACATGGGTTCCATGCGGCAACAGGACCTTGGGCCCGAGGAAACCGAGACTGTCGAGCCATTCGATCGACGTGGTCCCGTGAAGCCGCCGCACCGTCTCACGTTCGAAGGCCCCCTGGCAGCAGTGGAGCCGCACGGGCACGCCGAGATCGCGGCTGGCGGCGGCCGTCCTGCGCAGGAGTTCCGCGGTGCAGGTCTCGATCCGGTCGGGGGCGAGCAGGGCCCGCACGAGGCCACCGGCACGCCCCTCGATCCGCGCACAAAACTCGACCGCGTCGGCAAGCCCTGCAAGGCCGCGTGGTTCATCGAAATGAAGCTCTGTCTCGCCGATAGCCTCCCTATTCTACCGCGCCTGGGGGGAGACCGTCGCCGAGTTCGAAGGAGCGGCCGAGGCGGCCGAGGCGCTTGGCCTCCGCGTCTATCTCGGGCCCGCCTATCGGACGGGCAACCCGTATCTCGTGGGCCCCGGCGAGACAGAGCTTCATTTCGATGAACCACGCGGCCTTGCAGGGCTTGCCGACGCGGTCGAGTTTTGTGCGCGGATCGAGGGGCGTGCCGGTGGCCTCGTGCGGGCCCTGCT
>JBCCSW010000132.1:0-10135 GCA_039199465.1 Pseudomonadota bacterium | reverse complement strand
GCGCCGAGGCGATCGAGGCGGCTGAGAAGGAGCACTTCGATGTCGGGGTCTTCGACATGCGTATGCCCCGCGTGGACGGCATCGACGCGATGCGCGCGATCCACGCCGCCAATCCGAAGGATCGCCTGCCAGTGATCGCCCTGACCGCCGACGTCATGGCCGAACGGCGCAAGCGCTACGAGGACCCTGCCCTGGCGGCCTTCCTTACAAAGCCGGTGGACTGGGACGTGTTGGAAGACGCGATCCAGTCGCATGCCCGCAGCATGCAGCACGCAAAGCGCGCCTGAGCAGACGCCATCACCGCAGGCCGCGACTGGTTCGTCTCGCAGACCCGCCGATGATCCCTCGCCGAGTTCGCACTCACACGACGCACCGCCCTTGAACGCATGGCCGATGCTTGCCACGGCTGCGCGTGCGTGGTCCCTTCCCTACATTCCGACGGGATCCGACTGCGGGCGTCACGGGAGCGAGGGCGATGATCTGGGATATTCTGAGCGGCGAGTTCATCGATGTCATCGAGTGGACCGACGACACCCGGGACACGATGGTCTACCGCTTCCAGCGCCGCGGCAACGCCATCAAATACGGCGCCAAACTGACCGTTCGCGAGGGTCAGGCGGCCGTCTTCGTCCATGAGGGCCAGCTTGCCGACGTGTTCCAGCCCGGGCTCTACGAGCTCGAGACGAACAACATGCCGATCCTCACCACGCTGAACTCGTGGGATCACGGCTTCAACTCGCCCTTCAAGTCCGAGATCTACTTTGTCGCGACGCGCCGTTTCCAGGATCTTAAATGGGGCACGCGCAACCCGATCATGATGCGCGATCCCGAGTTCGGTCCGGTGCGCCTGCGCGCCTTCGGCACCTACTCGATCCGCGTCGGCGACCCCGGCCTGTTTCTGCAGGAGATCGTCGGCACCGATGGCGAGGTGACCACCGACGAGGTGCAGTTCCAGATCCGCAACGTGATCGTCAGCCGCTTCTCCAACGCGCTCGGCGCCAGCGGCATCCCGGTGCTGGATCTGGCCGGCAATACCGACGAGATGGCGAAGTATCTGCAGGCCCGGATCGCGCCCGAGATCGCCGCCTACGGCCTGGAGATGCCCGCGCTGTTCGTCGAGAACGTCTCGCTGCCCGAGGCGGTCGAGCAGGCGATGGACAAGCGCACCTCGATGGGCGTGATCGGCGATCTGCAGGCCTACGGACAGTACCAGGCGGCCGAGGCGATGCGGGCCGCGGCCGAGAACCCGGGACAGGGTGGCGCCATGGGCGCGGGCCTCGGCGCCGGCATGGGCTTTGGCATGGCCAACGCGATGACCGGCATGTTTGCCCAGCAGGGGGCGCAGCCAGGGCCCTGGGGCGCTCAACCGGCCCAGGCCCCTGCCCCGGCGGCGAGCGCACCGCCACCGCCGCCGCCACCCCCGCAAGAGACGGTGTGGCACCTGGCCGAGAACGGACAGACCACCGGCCCGTTCAGCCGCGCCGATCTCGGCCGGATGCGGACCGAAGGCCGCTTCAGTCGCGATACGCTGGTCTGGGCACCGACGCTTGCGGGTTGGACGAAGGCCGGCGAGGTCGCACCGCTGGCCCAGCTCTTCACCGTCGCCCCCCCGCCCCCGCCACCAGCTGCGCCGGCGGGGGAATGAGGCCGCGCCGCGATGACGCTCGCCTGGCGCGAGACCCATTTTCAATCGGTAGTCGCCAGACCCGCGCCTGCGGCGCATCCAGTCCATGACAAGTAAAGTGAACGCCGACATCGGGCAGTTTCATAATACATTTCAGCATCTAAGCATTTGCGCCGGTCGTGCTTTGCGCGACACCGGCACAGTCCGTCACCGTCGATTTGGTGGCCAGGCTCCTACCTACCGACGGCGCGGAGGCCATCATCGGTTTTGACACCGACATAGATGGCACGACCGCGATCATCGCTGGCGACAGCGAGGGCGCGCTGCTCGTCGACTTGAGTGGCCTGGTCTCCGTGACCACGACGATCACGCCACCGCCTTCGCCGCCGGACGGCGCGTTCGGCGCAGCAGTCGCGATCGACGGCAGGCGCGCTCTCGTTTCCTCGGTGAACCCGCCAGGTGGAACTGGCTCGGTAACGGTTTTCGACTTGAGCGGTTCGACACCCACAGCCGTCGGCACGCTGGTGGCGAGCGACGGCGAAGCGAATGATCAGTTCGGTCGATCCCTGGCACTTGATGGTGACATCGCCATCGTCGGTGCGGACGGGGCAGGCGCAGCAGATGGTGGCGCCGCCTATGTCTTCGACCTGAGTGGACCGACGCCAACAGAAATCGCGATCTTGGATCCGGGTCCCGGCGCAAGCGGTAGTGATTTCGGCATCGATGTCGCACTTGACGATCAACTCGCCATCGTCGGTGCGGACGTGATCCAGGCACCAGCCGGCGACAGTCAGGCCGCCATCTTCGACCTCTCCACGACACCGCCGACCAAGCTGCCGCGGTTCGGTCCAGAGCTTCCGACGACGAATACGCCGGTCGCTATCGATAACGGCGTCGCTGTTATCGGCTTTCTCAACCAGCCTGGTGGTGGCATCGCGGTGATCGATACCGCGCTCGACCCCAGCGATCCGAATTTCGACCGTCGCCTGACGCCAGAGACGCCCATCGCCGGTGAGTTCTTCGGCACCTCGGTCGCGATAAGCGACGGCCTGATCCTCGTCGGCGCAAACGACTTCACTGGCGGCCCTGGAGCAGCATACATCTTCGATGCGTTGACGGGCGATGAACTGGGCAGGATCGACG
The DNA here is from genome assembly GCA_039199465.1 of Pseudomonadota bacterium. Taxonomy (GTDB): domain Bacteria; phylum Pseudomonadota; class Alphaproteobacteria; order Rhodobacterales; family Rhodobacteraceae; genus Thermohalobaculum. Next base: position 7,368 of record JBCCSW010000132.1, on the reverse strand, counting down.
CACCAAATGGCGCGACCGAAGACAGTTTCGGATACCAAGTCTCGCTGTCGGGCAATCTCGCCCTGATCAGCGCGCTCGGCCGCAACACGCCGGCAGGCACGGGTCCCGGCGCCGTCTATGTCTACGACCTTTCGCCCCTGACGACGCCCGTGCCCCTTCCGGCTTCCGCCATCCTGCTGATCGCGGCGACGGGTTCAATGATATTCCTGCGGCGACCCAAGGCGGCCTAGCTGCCACCTGGGTTTGAGCCGGAGACGCGGCGGCCTCTGGTCCCCTCCAGCTTGCCCCTTTTGCTGCCTGAAACGCTGGTTTCAGCGGACACGACAGCGCCCGGGTTGAGGTCGGGGCCGACACCGTCGATCTGCCGCAAAGGCGGTCCTGCGGGCAGCGAAACGCCTGGCGATATCGACGTGGCGGCAGCTGCAACCGTTCCGCTTCGGGGCAGGAAGGCGAGCGCTCTGTGTCGTGCGTCACAGGGGGCGTTCTTCGCCGCATCGCATCCTTCGGCCGTTGTTCAGGTCGAAGGACGCGTGATGACGGACCCCAAGGTGTTCGAGATGGCCATGCTGATGAGTTTCTCAGCGGGTTGGTATGTCTCGATTTTTCAGATGCTGCGGACTGGACGGGCCTCGGGCAAATCGATCCATTTCATCGCCACGGCGACAGTCGGCTACCTGCTTGGCTGCATGGCCAAGCTGACGGCATGGCGCGTTGGCGGGCCGCTCGACTGGACCTTCTATGTCTATTCCTGGAACGGTCTCGTCTGCATCGCCGACCTGCTCCTCGTCCTCTACCTCACCCGCCGCACCCGGCCGCTGCCGGCCTGATCGTCGCCTGAAGGCGGCCGACCCCGCCCTGCCCAACACCCGGCCCAGTACCCGGCCCAGCACCCGGCCCCGCACTCGGCTCAGGACGCCCGCCCGAGACGGTGGGTGAAATCGGCCGCGCGCCCGTCTAGAAAAGCGCAAGACCACCGATGACGAGGATGGCCCGCATGGCCGATATCCCCTGCGGCGAGTGCGGTGCACAGCTTGCCTACAACCCCGGCGCAGGCACGCTTGTCTGCCCCTACTGCGGCAGCACGAACACCCTTCCCGACGATGACACCGCGGCCGAGCGACCCGCCGATGGCCCCTGGGGCGGCGTGGCCACGGCCGAGGTCGAGGAACAGGACTACGAGAGCGCCCTCGCCGAGCTGATGCGCGCCGACCGGGGCGAGAGCGTGCCGATCGAGGTCATGCGCACCGTCAGATGCCAGACCTGCGGCGCCGAGGTCGGCCTCGACGACCCGGCCGCGGCGGGCACCGCGCAGCACGAGACGACGATTGCCGATGATTGCCCGTTCTGCGCCGCACCGCTGACCAACGAGGACGCGCGCGACCACCGCCACCCGCGCCCGATCGGCGTGCTGCCCTTCGCGCTGGATCAGCGCGGTGCCAAGCAGGCGATGAAGCAATGGATCGCCTCGCGCTGGTTCGCGCCAAACGATCTTAAGGCCTTCGCCGAGGCGGGGCGGCCGATGAAGGGCGTCTACGTGCCCCACTACACCTACGACGCCGCGGTCAAAACCCGATACCAGGGCAAGCGCGGCGTCGAATACACCGTCAAGCGCGGTAAGGAGACGGTGCGCCGGGTGCGCTGGTATTCCGCATCCGGCACCGTCCACCATTTCTTCGATGACGTGCTGGTGCCGGCCTCGGCGACGCTGACCGAGTTCGCGCCAGAGGCCAGCGTCCGCGGCGGGGCCAACTGGGACCTTCAGGGCATGCAGCCTTACCGGAAGGACTTCCTCGCGGGCTTCCGGGCCGAGGCCCCGTCCCTGTCGCTGGAACACGGCTTCGCCAGGGCGCGTGGCGCCTGCGAGGATCACATGCGCCACCTCGTGCGCCGTGACATCGGCGGCGACCGCCAGCGCATCACCCATATGCAGAGCGAGTACACCCGGGTGACCTTCAAGCACGTCCTGCTGCCGGTCTGGCTCGCGGCCTATCGCTACAACAACAAGCCCTATCGCGTGGCGGTGAACGGGCGCACCGGCCAGACGCGGGGCGAGCGGCCCTACTCAGCGATCAAGATCGCGCTGGCAGCCTTGGCGGCGTTGCTCATCATTGCCGCGATCGCCTGGGCACAGGCGAACGGGTATCTGGGCAGCGGCTGACGCCTGCGATCGACAGAACGGGGGTGACGCTACGGACAGTCTGGCGATCCGGCCGCCGCTGACTTAACGTATGCGTCAACTTAAGGCGGCCCGGGCCCACCGGGCGATGGTTGGGAGGACCCTCGATGAGCGACAGCACAACGGCAGTCCCGCACCCCACCGCCACCGCTGACAGCGATGCGCCGGTGGTGGTCGACATCGTCAACGGCGTTGGCACCGTGCGGCTGAACCGGCCACACCGCATGAACGCGCTGACCGCGCCGATGCGCCGGGCGCTGATCGACACAATGAGCACGCTGCCGGCCCAGTGCCGCGCCATCGTCCTGACGGGTACGGGCCGGGCCTTCTGCGCCGGACAGGACCTGGCCGATGGTGGCGACGGGGCCGAGGGCAAGCCGCGCTCGGCCGCCGATATCGATCTGCAGCGCACGCTCGCCGAAGAATACGAGCCGATGATCAAGCTGATCACCGAGTGTCCGGTGCCGACCATCGCCGCGGTCAACGGCACGGCCGCGGGCGCCGGCGCCAACCTGGCGCTGGCCTGCGATATCGTCGTCGCAGCCCAGTCGGCGAGTTTCATCCAGGCCTTCAGCCGGATCGGCCTGATGCCCGATGCGGGCGGGACCTTCTGGCTGCCCCGCATGGTCGGCCATGCCCGGGCGATGGCGCTCTGCCTGACCGCCGAACCGCTGCCGGCCGCGACCGCTGCGGAGTGGGGCCTGATCTGGCAAGCGATCCCCGACGACGAGATGATCGGCTATGTCGGCGATCTGGCCGTGCGCCTCGCCGACGGGCCGACGGTCGCCTACCGCCTGACGAAGGAGGCGCTGCGTGCCTCGGCCGGCAACGGGCTTGCCGAGCAACTGGCGCTTGAGGCGGAACTGCAGGGCGAGGCCGGCCGCTCGCGCGATTTCGTCGAGGGCGTGCTGGCTTTCCTCGAGAAGCGGCCGGCGCGGTTCGAGGGGCGCTAGTGGGGCGTTCCATGTCTCGGGCCGTACCGCGCGTCGCGGCGCGATGACGGTCTGCCCCGGTCGCGTCTTCGGCCCCCCGCGGGCCCATGACGGGGCCCGCGCCGCCGCCGCGGCCGAGATCCTCGGCGACTGTCGGGCGGCGATCATCGATCCGAGCGTGATCGTCGGCGCCGCCGGCTCCTCTCCGTTCCTGGCCCGGCTGATCCAGCGCGAGGCGGCGTGGCTTGGCACGGTGGCAACCAGTCCGCCAAGCGCCGCCTTGGACGACCTGATGGCCGAGGTACGGGCAGAGGCGGCGGGCGGCGACAAGGCGGCGGTGATGCGGGTCCTGCGCAGGCTTCGTGCCCGTGCCGCGCTGCTGATCGCACTCGCCGATCTCGCGGGTGTCGCCACCCTCGGCGAGACCACCGCGGCGTTGTCCGCTCTCGCCCGCACGGCGCTGGACATCACGATCGACCACTTGATGGCAGGCGCCCGACTACCCGACCGGCTACCCGGGGTCGATGGGCATGGCTATGTCGTGATCGGCATGGGCAAGCTGGGCGCGTCCGAGCTCAACTTCTCCTCCGATATCGACCTGATCTGCCTGTTCGACCAGGATCTTTATCCGCCCGATGAGGAGGCGGAAGCGCGCCGGGCCCTGATCCGCCTGACCCGCGGCCTGGTCGAGATCCTGTCGACCCAGAATGCCGACGGCTACGTCTTCCGCACCGATCTGAGGCTGCGGCCAAACCCCTCCAGCCTGCCGGTCTGCCTGTCGATGGCCGGGGCCGAGCGTTATTACGAGGCCGAGGGGCGGACCTGGGAGCGCGCCGCCCATGTGAAGGCCAGCGCCGTCGCCGGCGACTGCGCCGCCGGCCAGGCCTATCTCGACCGGCTCGCGCCCTTCATCTGGCGGCGCTCGCTGGACTTCTACGCGCTGGACGAGGTGCAGGGCCTGCTCGGCCAGATCTCCAGCCAGGCCGGGTCCTTCGCCCTGCCCGCAGCCGAGCAGGTCGCGGGCGTCGACATCAAGCGGACGCCGGGCGGGATCCGCGAGATCGAGCTGTTCGTGCAGACGCGCCAGTTGATCCTGGGCGGGCGCAATCCGCGCCTGCGCCAACGCGGAACGCTGGACGCGCTGGCGGCGCTGACGGCCGAAGGGGCGATCCCGGACGCCGCGGCCCGACAGCTGGCCGCCGACTACACCGCGCATCGCGACCTGGAGCATCGCCTGCAGATGGTCGAGGACGCGCAGACCCACAGCATGCCGGTCGGAGAGGACGCGCGCGAGCGCCTCGCCGCCCTTTGCGGCGCGCCCGATGCCCGAACGCTGGAGGCCGACCTCGCCGCGCGGCTGCGACGGGTGCACGAGACGGTCGCCGAGACGCTTGCACCGCCCAGCCAGGCCCGACCCGGCGACGCGGCGCCGTCCGGCACCGAGAGCGCGCTCACCGCGGCCGGCTTCGAGAGACCGGCCGAAGCGGCGGCGATGCTCGAGCGCTGGCGCGGGGGCCTGGTCGCCGCGACCCGCGCGCCGCGCGCCCGCAGCCTGTTCGAGCGGATCGAGGGGCGGCTGATCTCGGGCCTGGCCGCGGCGGCCCATCCAGACGACGCGCTGATCGCCTTCGGCCGCTTCATCGACGGGTTGCCGGCGGGGGTGCAGGTGTTCTCGCTGCTGGCGGCCAATCCGGGCCTGCTGGCCGTCCTGGTCGAAGTGGTGGCCGCCAGCCCGCGCCTCGCCCGCTATCTCAGCCGACATCCTGCAGCGCTGGAGGCGCTGATCGCGCGGGACTTCTTCGGGCCGCCAATGGATCGCGACGCCGCGATCGCCTCGCTTGGCGAGGAACTGGATGGGACGCCTGACCTAGAGCGAGCGCTGGACCGGACCCGCGCCTGGGCGCGAGAGCAGCATTTCCGCGTCTCGGTCCAGGTTCTCCGCGGCCGCTTGGCCCCTGCGAGGGCCGGGTCGGCCTTCGCCGCGATCGCCGATGCCTGCCTGTTCCGCCTATCGCCGCGCGTCGCCGCCGATCTCGCCACGCGCCACGGCCTGGCGCCCGGCCGGGGCATGGTGGTGCTGGCGCTCGGCAAGCTCGGCACCGAGGAGATGACGGCGGGCTCGGATCTGGATCTGATCACCGTCTACGACGCCGCCGGGCAGGAACAGTCGACCGGTCCGCGGCCGCTGGCGCCGAGCGCCTATTACCCGCGGCTCACCAAGGCGCTGTTGTCGGCGCTGACCGTGCCCACGGCCGAGGGCCGGCTTTACGAGGTCGATATGCGCCTCCGCCCGTCAGGGCGTTCGGGGCCGGTCTCGGTCTCGCTTGAGAGCTTCATTCGCTACCATGCGTCCGAGGCCGAGGTATGGGAGCACATGGCGCTCTCGCGCGCGCGGATCGTGGCACGGATCGCAGGGGAGAGAGGCACGGCCGGGGCCGAGGGTCTGGCCGCCGATGTGCGCGACGTGATCGACAGTACGCTGGCCGCAAGGGCGACCGCGCCACGGCAGACGGCGGAGGCCGCCGCCGCTATGCGCCAGCGCCTGATCGAGGCGCACACGGCCGACCGCACCACGGCGTGGGCGCTGAAGCACGCCGCCGGCGGCGTGATGGAGATCGAGTTCCTGGCCCAGACCGGCGGGCTGATGCATGCCCTAGGGGCGCCGCGGCAGGCGTCGGCCCTGCTGCCCGATCTAGCGGCGGCCGGCTGGCTGGAGGGCGCCGACGCGGCGCGGCTGGCCGAGACGCTGGATCTGCTGCTCGGCCTTCAGCAAGTGGAGCGGGCGGCGCTGGAGCGGAGCGTGCCCGCCGATCAGTTCGGCGCCGGCCTACAGGCAGCGCTCTGCCGTGCCGCCGCCCTTCCCGACTTCGGAACGCTGGAGGCGCGCCTCTCCGAGGCGGAGCGCGCCGCCGCCGAGATCGCCCGGAGCCGCTTCGCCACGCTCGTGCAAGACGCCGGCGACGAGGGGCTGTCTGGCCGATAGGACGTGCACCAACCGTCGCGGCGCCCTATGCCGTCGGCTCAGCGGATCTCGGGCGCCAGCGCCCAGACCTGCTCGTTCGCCTCGGGGCGGCGCGTGCGCGAGATCTCGACGCCGAGGCGCGCCGCGCCCTCCAGCCGGTCCAGCTTCGCGATGCGCAGGTGCACCCGCCGGGCGCGCGGATCGGTCAGCACGGCGTCCGCCAGTCGCTCGGCAAAGGTCTCCAGCAGGGTGATGCGCGGGCCTGCGGCGATCTCCTCGATCGCCTCGATGATGGTGTCGTAGTTGATCACCCGCTCGACCCGGTCATCCAGGTGGGCGGTGTTGCGCACCACCTCGACCACCACGTCGAACGAGAGCCGCTGGCGCACGCCGTATTCGGCGCGATAGGCGCCGATCTCGATCTCGCTCACATAGTCGAGCAGGAAGATCCGATCGCTCGCACCGTCGCCGGGAGAGGGGTCGCCGGTCGGCTCATCGAGCCGCCCCGGCAGGAGCGCTTTCTCGATCATGACCGCGTTCCCTTTCGACAGAAAAGCGCGGCGCTTGACCTGTGGCGCGCCGCCGCCCGTGCTTCCATGACGCTTAAAAGACGCAGCGACCCGATGCCAAGGGCTATTCCGAGACCATCCCGCTGAAGCGCATCCGTTGCCCCGTAGCGCCGTCGCGCCTCAGCGCTGGGTGATCCGGACGGGACGGCGATAGAACAGATGCTCGCCGATCCGTGCGGTGCGCTGCAGCCGCTTGGCCCAGCCGGGCGACACGTGGTCGGCGTGGTAATGCGTCGCCTGCCCCGTCAGCGAGCGTGGCCGGCCCGCCAGCATCAGCCAGGCGATCTTGCCGACCCGATCATAGGCGCGATGCTCGTTGATGGTCTCGGCCTTGCCGTCGCAGTTATAGGAGAACTGGCAGGCGTTGAGGTTCTCGATGCCCTGGTTGATCACGCCGCAGACCGTGTCGGGATAGCGGCGGCTGTCGACGCGGTTCAGGATGACCTCGGCCACGGCAATCTGGCCCACGATGCTCTCGCCGCGCGCCTCGAAATAGAGCGCCTCGGCGAGGCACGCCCATTCCTCGCTCTTTTCGGGGATTTCGATGGCCTCGATCATGCCCTGGTCGATGATGGCGCCGGGATCGGCGATCATCAGCTCGGTCAAGGTGCGCCCTTTGACCTCGCCCAGCATCGCGGTCGCGCTCTGCTGGATCCGCTCCTGCGCCGCCAGGGATTTCCTGGATGTGCTTGCGCTTATGCAGGTCCCAGAAGTGGATCTTGTGGCCGT
>JBCCSW010000131.1:0-10182 GCA_039199465.1 Pseudomonadota bacterium | reverse complement strand
GTCGCCGATCCTCGCCGCGAGGACCTTCAACGAGGTCGAACGTCTCTATCCCTTCAGCCAGCTGGCGAAGCGTGCCCTCGTGATGTCGGCCTTCGCGTCCTATCAGGGCACGGATTTCACCAGCGCCCGTGCCTCGGCGCAGCGCTATCTGGACCTCTATCCCGCCGATGAGGACGCGCCCTATGCGCAGTACCTGATCGCGCTCACCTACTACGACAACATCGTGGATGTCGGCCGCGACCAAGGGACCACGCAGAATGCGTTGGAGGCGCTGGAGACGGTCGTGAACCGCTATCCGGACAGCGTCTATGCCCGCGATGCCTCGCTCAAGATCGACCTTACGCGCGACCACCTCGCCGGCAAAGAGATGCAGGTCGGCCGCTACTATCTGAAGCGCGGTTTCTACACCGCCGCCATCGCGCGCTTTCGGACGGTCGTCGATGCGTATCAGACGACGAGCCAGGTGCCCGAGGCGCTTCACCGCCTGGTCGAGGCCTATCTCGCGCTGGGACTGGAGGCCGAGGCGCGCGATGCCGCCGTGGTGCTGGGCACCAACTATCCGGGCTCGGAGTGGTACACCGACAGCTATGCCGCGCTGACCGGCGAGGAGCTGATCGAGAAAGAGGGCACCGGCGGCGTGATGTCCTCTCTCTACCGCCAGATCATACTGGGCCGGTGGCTCTGATCCGGTGACAGAACGCGCCGAGGCCGGCGCCGCGCCGGATGCCGACCTCGGTGCCGCCGTCGCCGGGCGCCTGGCCGCCCTTGAGATCCGCGATATCGTCCTGATCGAGCGGCTTTCGCTCGAGTGCCGCCCCGGGCTCAACGTGCTGACGGGCGAGACCGGGGCGGGCAAATCGATCCTGCTGGATGCGCTGGGCTTCGCGCTTGGCCGGAAGGTCAGGCGCGATCTGGTGCGCGGCGGCGCAGCGCAAGGCAGCGTCACGGCCGTCTTCGAGATCGCGCGCGGCCATGGCGTGACACAGGTCCTTGAGGCGCTTGAGCTTGCCGGACCCGAGGACGGCGAGCTGGTGCTGCGCCGCGTGGCCCGCGCCGACGGACCGGCGACCGCCTTCGTGAACGACCAGCGGGTGAGCGCCGCCGCGCTGGCCCGGATCGGCGCGGCGCTGGTCGAGGTCCATGGCCAGCACGACGACCGCAGCCTGCTGGATCCAAAGGCGCATCGCAGCCTGCTGGATCTGTACGCGGCCAACGGCGCCGAGCGGACTGCCGTGCGCGAGGCCCATGCGCAGGTGGCCCTGGCGCGGCGGGCGCTGGAGGAGGCGCAGGCGCGCCTGGCCGCGGCGGCCCGCGACGCCGATTTCCTGCGCCATGCCGTCGCCGAGCTGGACAAGATCGCGCCCGAGGAGGGCGAGGAGGAGCGGCTGGATGCCGAGCGCCGGACCATGCAGGCGGCCCAGCGCATCGGCGAGGATGTGGCAAAGGCCGCCGAGGAACTGTCGCCCGCGGGTGCCGAGGGGGCGATGGCTGCGGCGCTTGCCCGGCTGACCCGGATCTCCGAGCGCGCCGACGGCAGGCTGGACGGGGCCATTGCGGCGCTCGACCGGGCAATGGTCGAGCTTGGCGAGGCGCAGTCGGGCGTGGCCGATACGCTGGAAGCCATGGCCTTCAGCCCCGAACGCCTGGAGCTGGTCGAGGAGCGGCTGTTCGCGCTGCGTGCGTTGGCGCGAAAGCACGACGTCCATCCCGGCGAACTGGCATCGCTCGGCCGTGATCTGGCCGAACGCTTGGCAGCGATCGATGCGGGCGAGGATCACCTCGTGGCGCTTCGCGTGGCGCTCGCGGCTGCCGAGGCCACCTATGAGGCGGCCGCGACAGCGCTGAGCGCGAGCCGACGTGCCGCCGCCGGGACGCTGGACGCCCTGGTCACCGCCGAGCTTGCGCCGCTGAAGATGGAGGCCGCGCGGTTCCTGACCGTGGTCGAGCCGGGAGAGCCGGGGCCCGAAGGCGCCGACCGGGTCTCGTTCACCGCGTCGATCAACCCCGGCATGGCGCCGGGTCCGATCGACCGCATCGCCTCGGGCGGGGAGCTTTCGCGGTTCCTGTTGGCCATCAAGGTCTGCCTCGCGGCGGGGCAGGATGGGCTCACCATGGTCTTCGACGAGATCGACCGCGGCGTCGGCGGCGCGACGGCAGCGGCGGTCGGCAGGCGGCTGTCGCGGTTGGCTGAACGGGCCCAGGTGCTGGTCGTGACGCATAGCCCGCAGGTCGCCGCCGCGGGCCATGCCCATTGGCGCATCGCCAAGCACGCGCGCGGTGGCGAGACGCGGACCGAGGTCACGGCGCTGGACCGCCCCGCGAGGCTCGCCGAACTCGCCCGCATGCTGGCCGGCGAACAGGTGACAGACGAGGCGCTGCGTGCCGCCGAGGCGCTGAGGGGCGAGCGCGCCGCCTCGCCGGCGCGCGCCGTCGCTCGATGCTTCGCCAAGGCGGCGTGGCGGCGTGGCGGCGTGGCGGCGTGGCGGCGGTGAAGCGCGATCAGCGGCAGGCAGGTCAGCGCCAGCAGCGCCCCCAGCCGAAAGCCGTCGCCCAGATCGCCGGTCGCATCGGCGACGCTACCGCCGGCCACTGGGGCCGGCGCGGTCGCCACGCAGAAGATGGCGAAGAAGATCCCCATGCCGAGCGCCCGCGTCGGAGGCGTCAACAGCCCGCCGGGCAGGCCCACGATCAGGCCCGCCGAACACGCCCAGGGTCAGGAAGATGGCGACGACAAGCGGCCAGCCTGCACGGCCGGCGATCCCGTCCGATGTCCCAACCCCCGCCGCGTCGATCGCGGGAGGGGCGGCCACCAGCAAGACGGCGACAGCGCCGAGGCTAGCGAGCATGATGGGCCAGTGCAGGCCTGTCGGGTCGGCCAGGATGTCGCCGAAGGGCAGGGTCAGCGCGACCACCCAAAGCGTGGCCGAGGTGATCGCCCCGGTGCTGGCCAGCAGCAGGCCGGCGGCAGCGATCATCGCTACTCCGACGGCGAAGATCTGCCCTAGCGCAGCGTTGTAGAGCGCCCCGTGCCCGCCAACCGCCAGGGTGGCCCAAAGCGCGGCGCCGCGCGGCGTCTCGGCCCGGGGTCGTGCGGGGGGCCGGGCCGTGGTCCGGCCCATCGATGCGCCCTCTGGCGGAGCGCGATACCCATGCGGCATCGCCAGGAACGACAGCGCGACCACCCCGCCACCGACCAAAGCGCGCCCTCGGTGACGAGGGTGGCGTCCAGCGCGGGCATGACCGCAAGCGCGATCGCGATGCCGAGCGGCCGGACGCCAGGAACACGCCCAACGTCGTCGCCAGCCCACGCCCTGCAACCCAGTCCGTGACCATCGTCGACATCAGCAGGTTCAGCGCCACGCCGCCGAGCCCGACAACCAGCCGAGACGCCATCGCCAGCGTTTCTGTCGTCGCCGTCGCGAGCAGCGCGCCGCCCACGAGCATCAGCGCCAGGCCGACGATGACGATCCGCGCATCGCCGAAGCGGGCACCCAGCGCACCGATCGGCAGCACGATCGCGATCCCCGGCCGCAGATAGAGCGCGATGATAACGCCCATTTCGGCTGGGCCCACTGACAGCCGCTCGGCCATCGGCGCGGCGATCGCGGCGACCGACTGGAACTGCAACGCCATCACGGTGCGAACGCCGACGAGCCGCGCCAGCATACTCCACGCCTGGGTGATCGGCGCACGTATCACGCCCTCTGCCTGCGCAAAACGTGCCGATTTTGTCCACCCGATGGTTTCCCAAGGCAGCAGGCGGTATTGGTCCGGTTTTTGAGACCTTCGGCCCTATGAACGACGCACGACCATTCCCCTATTAAACATGGGTGCGCTGCACCTCGGTCGACGTCGCGCTTCTGCGCAGGCGACGCCACCGTTCAGGTTGACCGAGGAATGGCTCAATGCCTGCCAAGATCATCATCGTTCTGACGTCGCACGACCGACTGGGCGACACCGGCGAACCCACGGGCTTTTGGCTGGAGGAGTTCGCGGCGCCGTACTACGCCTTCACCGATGCCGGCATGGAGGTGACGCTGTCGTCGCCCCACGGCGGCCAGCCACCGGTCGACCCCCGGAGCGAGGCCGACGAGGCGATGACCGAGATCACGCGGCGCTTCATGGCCGATGCCGTGGCACAGCGCCGGCTGAGGGCGAGCGTGTCGCTGTCCGAGATCGATCCCGATGACTACGACGCGGTGTTCTATCCGGGCGGACACGGCCCGCTTTGGGACCTGGTTGCCAACGAACACTCGATCGCGCTGCTTCGCTCCTTCTCGGCGAAGGGCAAGCCGATTGGCGCGGTCTGCCATGGCCCTGTCGTGCTGCTCAACGCGGTGCGTGGCGATGGACGTCCGCTGGTCGAGGGCCGTCGCCTCACGGGCTTCACCGACGCGGAGGAGGCGGCGATCGGTTTGACCGAGGCCGTGCCGCTGGCGCTGGAGACGGCGCTGGTCGAACGCGGTGCCCGCTTCGAGAAACGCCCGCCCTTCACGCCATTCGCCCTGGCCGACGGCCTGATCGTGACGGGTCAGAACCCGATGTCGAGCGAGATGGCAGCCGAGGCGATGATCCGTCTGCTCGACCGGCGCCTCGCGGCCTGACCAGAACCGATCCGGCGGCTGCTACTCGGCCGCCGCACGGATCGCGCCGAGGGGCGGCACCAGCTTTCCAGGGTTCAGGATACCCGCCGGGTCGAACGCCTGTTTGAGCGTACCCATGACGGCCCAGGCGTCGCCATGCTCGGCCTGCATGAACTTCGCTTTGCCAAGACCCACGCCATGCTCGCCGGTGACCGTCCCGCCGAGCGCCAGCGCACGTTCCGACAGCCGTTCGCCAAGCCGCTCCGCCTCCGCCTTCTCGGCTGGATCGGAGGGGTCGATCAGGATCGAGAGGTGGAAGTTGCCGTCGCCGACATGGCCGACCAGCGGGGCGAGCAGCGGCGAGCTCGCCAGGTCGCGCTCGGTCTCGGCGATCGCCTCGGCCAGACGCGAGATCGGCACGCAGATATCCGTCACATAGCCGCGCGAGCCGGGCCGGAGCGCCTGCATCGCATAGTAGAGATCGTGCCGCGCGGCCCATAGCCGGGTGCGCGCCTCGGCCTCGGTCGCCCAGTGGAACGCCTCGCCGCCATTGTCGGCGGCCAGCGCGCGCACCGTCTCGGCCTGCTCGTCGACCGAGGCGGGCGAGCCGTGGAACTCAAGGAACAATGTCGGCTTCTCGGGCAAGGCATAGCCGGAATAGGCGTTGAAGCCGCGGATCGAGAGGGCGTCCAGCAATTCGATGCGCGCGATCGGCACGCCGGACTGGATCGTCTCGATCACGGTCGTCACGGCGGCATCGACGTCGTCGAAGGCGCAGGTCGCGGCCGAGATCGCCTCGGGCTGGCCGGCGAGGCGAAGCGTCAGTTCGGTGATGATGCCTAGGGTGCCTTCCGAGCCGACGAAAAGGCGCGTCAGGTCGTACCCGGCCGAGGATTTGCGCGCCCGGCTGCCGGTGCGGATCACGCGCCCGTCTGCCAGAACCACTTCCAGCGCCAGCACGGCCTCGCGCATCGTGCCGTAGCGCACCGCACAGGTGCCCGAGGCGCGCGTCGCCGCCATGCCACCGAGCGAGGCATCGGCGCCCGGGTCGACGGGAAAAAACAGCCCGGTATCGCGCAGATGCGCATTGAGCTGGCGGCGCCTGACGCCCGGCTGCACAACCACGTCCATATCGGCCGCGTTCACCGCCAGCACCTTGTCCATGCGCCCGAAATCGAGGCTCAGACCGCCCGCCACCGGGATCACATGCCCCTCCAGCGACGTACCAGTGCCCCACGGCACGATCGGGCAGCCATGGTCGTGGCAGAGGCGTGCCGCCGCCGCGACCTCGCCGGTGTCGAGGGGCCAGGCGACCGCGTCCGGCAGGCGCGGCGCGTGATGCGCCTCGTCGCGGCCATGCTCGGCCCGCAGCGCCTCGCTCCGGCTCAGCCGGTCGCCGAACAGGCTTTCCAATGCGGCCAGCGCCGTCTGGATGCTCATGCGCCGCTCCTCCCTAGGCTCTTTTCGCGGACGCTACACGACGGGCCCCCGTGCAGGCAAAGCGGCAGAAGGCGGGTCACCGGTTTCGTGCAGCGCGCCGCGGCCGCACTATTCTCTCGACAGGACAGAGGGCGATACCCACGGGAGACAGAGCATGGCGGTGACGGATAGCGGGATCGAGGCGGCGCCCATCGTAACGTCGGTGCAGACGGTCCAGCACGACTGGATCGACTACAACGGCCATATGAACGTGGCCTACTACACCCTGGCCTTCGACCGGGCGCTGGACGAGGTCTATGATCTCTGGGGGATCGGCCCCGCGCTGATCCCGACGCACAACATGGGACCGATGGCGCTGCAGACGCAGATCCACTACATCGCCGAGTTGCTGGAGGGTGAAGGCTTCCGCGCCGAGTGCCTGTTGCTGGACTGCGATCACAAGCGCGTCCATGTCGTGATGACGATGATCGCCGTGAAGACCGGCGCGCCCGCGGCCGTCTATGAGACGCTGTCGACCAATGTCGATCTGGGGAAGCGCCGCTCTGCCGCCTATCCGTCCGAACACGCCGCCACGTTGGAGGCATGGCGGCGTGCTCATGCCGCGCTGCCCCGCCCGGCCCAGGTGGGGGCCGCGATCGGCATCAGGCGCTGAGCAGGGCTGTCCTGCGACAGTTACAGCCCAGGGCGGGACGACGGCCGCTCAACCCTTCCAGCGACCCACGCGGCATCCTAGAGTTATCGCCCTAGGGCACAAACGGGCGCGGGGCAGTGCCTTGGAGCGGGGCGGATGGGCGGCATCAGGCTGAGCGGGGTGAACGGTCGCGGCGGCGTCGGCACTGCGCTGCGCGCGCTCTACAACCGCATGGTCGCCATCCTCCGGCTGTCGGGCCGTCGGGTGACGACGCCGGGACTGCGCGACAAGATGCCCTTCCTCGGCCTCGCGATCCTGGTCGGGCTGGCGACGGGCTATGTCGTCACCGGGTTCCGTGTCGCGATCTCGTTCTTGGAGGAGATGTTCTACGGCGCGCCGGGGGCCGAGATCCACTCCTACGCGGCCGAGCTGCCGTGGTTCCTGGTGCTGCCGGTGCCGGTGATCGGCGGGCTGATCGTAGGCATCCTGCTGGCCCGCTTCACGCCCGACGGCAAGGCGCGCGGGGTGGCCGACGTGATCCGCGCCTCGGCCGTCGGACGGGGGCGGATCGATCGCGGGCCGGGTCTCGCCTCGGCCGGGGCGGCGCTCGTTACGCTGTCGACGGGTGGCTCGACCGGGCGCGAAGGGCCGGCGGTGCATCTGGGTGCGGTGATCGCATCCTGGGTTTCCGAGAAACTACGCCTCGGCGCGGTGTCGGCGCGCGACATCCTGGGCTGTGCGGCGGCGGCCGCCGTCTCGGCCAGCTTCAACGCGCCGCTTGCCGGTGCCCTGTTCGCGCAGGAGGTCGTGCTGCGCCACTTCGCGATGCATGCCTTCGGGCCGATCGTGCTCGCTTCGGTCACGGCGGCGGTAGTCAGCCGACTGCATCTCGGCAACGTCACCGAGTTCGCGCTGCCGGTGAACACCATCGGCTTCTATACCGAGCTGCCGGCTTTCATGCTGCTCGGCGCGCTCGCCGGCATCACGGCGGTCGCGATGATGCGGGTGATCTTCCTGGCCGAGTCGATCGGCGACCGGGTGCAGCATGCCGCGGCGATGCCGATCTGGCTGCGTCCCGCCGTGGCCGGGCTGTTGCTGGGCGCGATCGCGCTCGGCTTCCCGCACATCATCGGCGTCGGCTACGAGACGACTAACCGCGCGCTCACGAGCGAAGTCAGCTTCTGGGCAGCGGTCGTGCTTGTCGCGGTCAAGATCGTGGCCGTCGCCGTCACCTTTGCCGGGCGCATGGGTGGTGGCGTGTTCTCGCCCGCCCTGATGGTCGGCGCACTGCTCGGCACGGCGTTCGGCTCGGTCGCCATCGCACTGGTCCCTTCGGTGGATGGAAGCCAGGGTCTCTATGCCGTCGCCGGCATGGGGGCGGTGGCGGCGGCGGTCCTCGGGGCGCCGATCTCCTCTACCCTGATCATCATCGAGCTGACGGGCGACTGGCAGGCGGGCCTCGCCGTGCTGGTCAGCGTCGCCATCGCCTCGGTCATCGCCGACCGCCTGGTGGCGCGCTCGTTCTTCCTGACCCAGCTGGAGCGGCAGGGCCTGCACCTGGCGGACGGACCGCAGGGCTATCTCGCCAGCACGAAACAGGTCGTCGAGATCATGCGCCCGCGCGGCGATCCCGACTGCGCGCAGGACGAGGCGTGCTGGACGATGCATGGCGAGGGCGCGTGGCTGTCGCGGAGCGACACGCTGGAGGATGCTCTGGCCCGGATGAAGAAAAGCAACGTGCCATTCCTTCCCGTGATCCGGCGGCCGGCGGGCGACGATGCGCAGCCCGAGCTGGTCGGCGCGCTGTTCCTGACCGATGCGCTGCGGGCCTATGCCGATCTTTTGGAGGAGGAGCTGCGCGAGGAGCATACGTGAGCCCGATGCATGACCCCGACCCGGGGCGCGCCGCAGCGTGACCGATTTTTAGGCGCGAGGCCCGCGCGCCCTGACCTGGTCGCGCCATGCGATCAGCAGCGCGCCGCCGACCAGTACCACCGCGCCGAGCATCGCTACCGGCCCCGGCAGGTCGCCGAACACCGCATAGTCTAGGATCGCCGCGACGACGAGGGTGAGATAGGAGAAGGGTGCGACCCAACTCGCCTCGGCCCGGCGCATTGCTTGAAGAAAGCAGACCTGGGCACCGACGACGGAAAAGCTGACACCCGCCATCAGCGCCCATTCCAACGCCGACGGAGCGCGCCAGAACGCGATGGCCACGCTGAGCGAGATCACCGCACCCAGCGTGTTGTTGACCAGCAGGATGGCGAGCGCCGGCTGTAGGGTGCTGAGCCGCTTGATCACGATCGCCTCCAGCGACAGGAACAGCGCGGCGGCGAGTGCGACTAGGGCGCCCGGCTTCAGCGCCTCGGCCCCCGGCTGCAGCAGGAGCAGCGCGCCGCCGAGCGCGATCGCGGCGCCCGCGGCCCGCCAGGGACCGATGCGCTCGCCCAGCAGCGGGATCGCCAGCAGCATGGTGAAGACCGGGTTCAGGAAGCTGATCGCCGTCGCCTCGGCCAGCGGCATGAGCGCTGCCGCGGCGAACAGCGACGTTGCGGCCAACCAACCGAGCGTCGTGCGCACGACATGCAGTCGCCAGGGGATCGCCCTGAGCGGCGGTGGGCGTATCGCGGCGACAAGCCCGACCGCGAGCAACCCGAACAGGAAGCGCCCGGCGCTGATCTGGAAGGCGTGCAGGCCCGCGCCGCCCTCAGCCACCGCCCCGCTGCCGAGGGCTTTGGCCAGCAGCGAGGCGAGCGCCATGGCCGCCGCGCAGATCAACATGAAGCCGGCCGCAACCCGGCCGTCGCGCTGCGACGGGGCCTCGAGGGGTGTCGCGACGGCCATCTGGCCCACCGTCGGTTGCCGATCGCCGGCGCTCTGCCGGGCTAAAGCACCTCGACCGCCGTCCGCTCGGCATCGAAGGCGATCATGCCGGCGATCTGTTCCACGCCGTTGATCGGCGTCGGATAGGACCAGGCTGCATCGCGGATCGGCTGGGACTTGCCGATGACGTGGTAATACTCGGCCTCGCCCTTGTGCGGACAGGTCGTGCGCTTGTCCGAGGCTTCGAGGAACGTGATGCCGGCATCGTCGCGCGGCATGTAGTGGACCGGCGCATACCCCTCCTCGAACAGGGTCAGGGCGGCGGTGCTTTCGGCGATGACGGCCCCGCCGGCGCGCACTACGACGGTGCCTGCGGCGGGCCTGATCTCGATCTTTGCCATCTCGGCGGTCTCCCGTGTCGGCGCGCGGGCTCGGTTCGCTGGCGCGATGTTGCGCGCCTTCTAGCTGAGCGGCGCGCAGGCGTCACGCAGCCAGTGCGCGGTGTCGGGATCCTCGGCCACTAGCGGCCCGATCTCGGCAAGGACGCGGGCGTGGTAGGCGTTGAGCCAGGCGATCTCGCCGCGTTCGAGCAGGTCGCGGTCGATCAGGCGCCGGTCGATCGAGAACCTCATCGCCGTCACCGAGCCCAGCGTGCCCGAGGGCGGCGACCGGGCGATGCTGGGCTTCGAGACGCTGACGCTGGCC
>JBCCSW010000130.1:0-10259 GCA_039199465.1 Pseudomonadota bacterium | reverse complement strand
CGGCGCGACGGGCTGGCGGCGGGCCTGATCACGGCCGATGGCGTGGCGGCCGAGGCCGCGCGGCTGCCGCGCCGGCTTGCCGTGTCCGTTCTCGTCACGGGTATTGTCGCGGTCTCGGCAGCCGGCCTGGGCGCCGTTCTGGCGCTGGCTGCGGCGCTGATCGCGGCAGGCGCCGTCGCGCTGACCGCGGCCCGGCGGCTGGGCGGCCATACCGGTGACAGTTTCGGCGCGGCGGCGGCGGTGGGGGAGACCGCAGCGCTGATCGCCCTTGTGGCCGTCCCCCCGGCAGGCGCGCTGATGGGGCTGCTGGCGTGACGGTACCTGCGGTCTGGCTGCGCCATCCCCGCGTCGCGGTGGCGCCCGGCCTCTGCTACGGGCGGCTGGACGTGGCGCTGGGGCCAACCGCCGATGTCGAGATCGCCGAGGCGCTGGCGGCGACGCCGCGTGTATCAGCCGTCTGGCGCTCACCTGCCGGGCGCTGCGCCGCGCTGGCGGAAGCGCTGGCGGAACGCGACGGCGTCGCGGTCGTCGTCGATCCGCGCTTGCATGAGCTGGACTTCGGCACCTGGGAGGGCAGGCCCTGGGACGAGATCGACCGCGCTGAGAGCGACCCCTGGGCCGCGGATCCGCGTTGCCTGGCACCGCCCGGTGGTGAGCGTTTCGACGACCTGATCGCGCGCGTGGCGGGTCTTCTCGAAGAGACGGACCTGCCCTGCGATGCCGGCGTCGTGGCGCATGCGGGCGTCATCCGCGCCGCGCGGATGCTGCTGGCGGGCGACAGCTTCGAGACGGTGTTCGCTGCCGCCGTCCCCTATGCGAGGCCGATCGATCTGAAGGACGTCGCGCCATGGCTCACCTGACGCTGGTGCTGGGTGGCGCACGCTCGGGGAAATCAGCGCGCGCGCTGGCAATCGCCGAGGAAGTGGTCGCCGGGACCGGCGGCAGCCGTCTGTTCGTCGCCACCGCTGAGGCGCTGGACGACGAGATAGCCGAACGCATCGCGCTACACCGGGCCGAGCGGGGTGTTGCCTGGGCCGTGGCGGAGGCGCCACTGGAGCCCGGCGCTGCGCTGGCGGGCCTGGGTGACGGCGACGTCGCGGTGGTGGATTGCCTGACGCTCTGGCTCTCGAACCTGATGCATCACGAGCGCGACGCCGAGGCCGCCACGGTCGGGCTGCTGCAGGCGGCGGCGGCGGCGCGGGGCCGGGCGATCTTCGTCTCGAACGAGATCGGTATGGGGCTCGCGCCGATGAATGCGCTCGGCCGCGCATTTCGCGATGCGCAGGGCAGGCTGAACCAGCGCGTCGCCGCGGCAGCGCATCGGGTCGAGTTCGTTGCGGCCGGCCTGCCGCTGGTCCTGAAGGACGGGTGAGCTAAGCGGCATCGCGGCTGGTCGCCGCGATCCGGTTCTGCGGGAACGCTCTCCCAGCCATCGCGCCTTCGCGGCGCGCGGACGGAATGGTGCGGCCTCGGTTGCTTTGGCTTGGGAGAAGCCTGGAAGGCTTTCTTTCGAGCATTATCGAAGGCCGGGCCGCGTCAAGGGCGAGCGGGCTGGCGCCCGTGGCTGCGCCACCCGTGACCCGGCCCGGCCGTCGACCCTCAGGATTTGAGGGTTGCGATGCGCTGGATAAGCGCCGCGGTCGAGGCGTCGGTGTCGGCCGGCGCGCCCTCGGTCAAGGCGGGGATCAGGCCCTTGGCCAGTGCCTTGCCGAGCTCCACACCCCACTGGTCGAAGCTGTTCACGTCCCAGATCGCGCCCTGCACGAAGACCTTGTGCTCGAAAAGCGCGATCAGCCGGCCGAGCGTGAACGGGTCTAGCCGGCGGTAGAGGATCGTGGTCGACGGGCGGTTGCCCGGAAACACGCGGTGCGGGGCGAGGCGGTCGATCTCCTCGGCCGGGGTGCCGGCTGCTGTCATTTCGGCGCGCACCTCGGCCTCGCTGCGGCCGAAGGCGAGTGCCGCGCCCTGGGCCAGGCAGTTGGCCTGCAGCAGCGCGTGGTGATCGCCCAGCGTCTCGCGCGGTTCGGCCGACAGCATGAAGTCGACCGGGATGACGTCGCTGCCCTGGTGGATCAGCTGGAAGAAGGAGTGCTGGGCGTTGGTGCCGGGCTCGCCGAAGATCACCGGGCCGGTCGGGCGCGTCACCGGCGTGCCAGCGCGCGTCACGCGCTTGCCGTTGCTCTCCATATCGAGCTGCTGGACATAGGCGGCGAAGTGTTCAAGGCGCTGGTCGTAGGGAATCAGGGCGACCGTCGGCAGGGCGAGCAGGCAGCGCCGCCAGATGCCGACGAGCGCGTAGAGCACCGGCAGGTTTTCCTCCAGCGGTGCCTCCATGAAATGGCGATCGATCGTCTTTGCGCCCTCCAGGAACGCTCGGAACCCCGAGGCGCCGATGCCGATGGCCAGCGGCAGACCGATCGCCGACCAGACCGAGTAGCGCCCGCCGACCCAGTCGCGGAAGCCGAAGACGCGTTCGGGTGCGATGCCGAACTTGGCAGTCGCCGCGAGATTGGTCGAAACCGCGGCCATCTGCGCACCCGCCTGCACAGAACCCAGCGCCCCCGCCATCCAGTCGCGGGCCGAGGCGGCGTTCGCCATGGTCTCGAGCGTGGTGAAGGTCTTGGACGCGATGACGACGAGCGTGCGCGCGGGATCGAGGCCGCTGATCGTGTCGGTCAGATGTGCGCCGTCGACATTGGAGACGAAATGCAGCCTCGGGCCGTCGCAATCCGGCACCAGCGCGCGGGCCGCCATGGCCGGGCCGAGATCGGAGCCGCCGATGCCGATATTGATGACATCGGTGATCGTGCCGCCGGCGCCCGTGTAGCGGCCCTGGCGCACGTCTTCGGCAAAGGCGAGAAAGCGCTCCAGGATCGGCGCGACCTCGTCCACGCCCTCGACTTGTGGCGCGACCGAGCCGCGGAGCGCCATGTGCAGGACGGCCCGCCGTTCGGTCAGGTTGACAGGCTCGCCGGCGGCCATCCGGTCGCGCAAGCGCGCCACGCCGGCGTTGCGCGCAAGGGCGACGAGGGCGGCGAGCGCCGTCGCGTCGAGCCGTTCCTTCGAGAAATCGAGCGACAGATCGTCGAGCGCGAAGACGAGCCGTTCCGAGCGTCCGGGATCCCGCGCGAAGAGCGCGCTCAGATGCAAGGGGGCGAGACGCGCATGCTGGGCGGCGAGGGCGTCCCAGGCGGCGGCGAGGTCACTCATGAAGCCTCCATGGCGGTCGTGCGGAGCCGGGGGGCGGATACGGGCTTTGGTTGCGCCGGCATAGGCGCTCGCGCGGTGCGACTTCAATGGCGGGGTGTCGTCTCGGGGTAGAGATCGCCACGGGTTTGCAGGTCGATTGCGGCTGTCTTGCACAATGTGTTCATGGTACGTTCATGTCACGATGCTGTACTGGAGGTGACCATGCCGCTTGGCCGCAAGCTGAACCCGACCTTGAGGCGCTTCATCGAGGCGCAGCCTATGTTCTTCGTCGCGACCGCCGCACCCAACGGCCGGGTCAACCTGTCGCCCAAGGGTGCAGACACGCTGCGGATCTTGGACGATAGCCATGTGCGCTGGCTCAACCTGTCGGGCAGCGGCAACGAGACGGCGGGGCATCTGCGTGCGGCGAACCGGATGACGCTGATGTTCTGCAGCTTCCAGGGCGATCCGATGATCCTGCGGCTCTATGGCAGCGCGCGGACGGTCCATCCCCATGACGCGGATTGGGACAGCGTGGCTGGCGATTTCGAGGTCATGGCCGGCAGTCGGCAGGTTTTCGACATGACGGTCGAGAGCGTGCAGACCTCGTGCGGCAGCGGCGTGCCGCGGATGCGGTTCGAGGCGCAGCGTGCGGGTGATGAACTGACACCGTTCTTCGCCGAGATGGGGCCCGACGGCGTCCGAGAGTACTGGCGACGCAAGAACGCGCAGACGATCGACGGCTTCGAGACCGGTGTGACGGGCGAAGAAGCGCCGCAGTAACTGGGGACCATCAGACCCGAACGGGCAGCTGCGATGGAGGCCGGGCCCAATCGCGTGGCCGAGCTATGCGGCTCGGTCGAGTGGCCCGGTCTAGGGACGCCGCCAGAAGATCCGTCGAGCGGCGTCGAGTAAAACGGCGCCAAGCGCGCCGGCGCCCGGAACCCGTCGACGGGTCAGGCCGCCGGATCGATGCCCCAGACCTGCGTGGCGTAACCGCGGATCGTGCGATCGGACGAAAACCACCCCATGGGCGCGGCGTTGAGAACCGCCTTGCGGGCCCATCCCGACGCGTCGGCCCAGGCAGCGTCGACCTGGCGCTGAGCGTCCCAATAGGCGTCGAAATCGGCCGCGACCATGAACCAGTCATGGCCGGTCAGATTGTCCGTCAACATGGTGAAGCGATCGCGGTCGCCCTCCGAGAAATGGCCGGCCCTGATCTGCGCGACGACCTCGGACAGGCGGTCGGATCGGCGGACATACTCGCCCGGGTGATAGCCCTCGGCACGCATGCGCGTGACCTCGTCGGCTTCCAGGCCGAAGATGAAGATGTTCTCGTCGCCCACCCGTTCGCGGATCTCGACATTGGCGCCGTCATTCGTGCCGATCGTCAGCGCGCCGTTCATGGCGAACTTCATGTTGCCGGTGCCAGACGCCTCGGTCGACGCTGTCGAGATCTGTTCGGAGAGATCGGCGGCCGGGATCAGCCGCTCGGCCTGCGTCACGTTGTAATTGGGCGGGTACACGACGGCGAGGCGGCCCTGCATGGCCGGATCGGCGTTGATCGTGCGGCCGACATCGTTGATCAGCTTGGCCATGGCATAGCCGGGCGCGGCCTTGCCGGAGAACATGCGCACCCGCGGTGGATGGCCCGCATCAGGCTCGCGTCGGATTTCATTATACAGAGCAGCCACTTCAAGGATGTTCATGAACTGGCGCTTGTACTCGTGCAGGCGCTTGATCTGGATGTCGAACATCGCGGCCGGATCGATGGTCAGGTCCATCGTGTCACCGACCCAGGCGGCGAGCGCCTGCTTGTTCTTCGCCTTCGCGGCCATGAACTGCTCGCGGAACGACGCGTCCTCGGCCAGTGGGCGGAGTGCGATCAGCGCGTCGAGATCGGTCTCCCATTCGCGCCCGAGGGCGTCGGAGAGCAGGGTGGCAAGCTCGGGATTGCAGCCGCGGATCCAGCGCCGCGGCGTCACGCCGTTGGTCTGGTTCAGAATCCGCTCGGGGTGCAGGCGGTGCAGGTCGGCGAACACGGTGCGCTTCATCAGGTCGGTGTGGAGCGCGCTGACGCCGTTCACGCGGTTGGCCGCGATGAAGGCGAGGTTGCCCATCCGCACCTCGCCACCGCCGACGGCGGCGGCGCTGTCGGGTCGGCTATGGCCTCGTGCCTGCACCTCGGCTGCGTGCGCCTTGTCCATCGCCTCGATCAGCTGCATGTGGCGTGGCAGGACACGGGCGATCATCTCGACTGGCCATTTTTCCAGCGCCTCGGGCATCAGCGTGTGGTTGGTGTAGTTCAGCGTGCGCCGCGCGATGGCGAAGGCGCTGTCGAAGTCCAGCCGGTGACGGTCCATCAGCAGGCGGACGAGCTCGGGCCCCGCGATCGCGGGGTGCGTGTCGTTGAGCTGCACGGCGACCAGAGCGGGCAGCCGCGCCGGATCGTCGTGATTGGCGAAGAAGCGGCGCAGGATGTCGGCGAGGGAGGCCGCGGTGAAGAAATACTCCTGCTTCAGCCGCAGTTCCTTGCCCTGGGGCGTGGTGTCGTCCGGGTAGAGCACGCGGCTGATCGTCTGGGCCAGGACCGCCGGGGTCGCCGCCCCGATGAAGTCGCCGCGGTTGAACGGCTCCAAGTCGAACACCGTGGTCGGTTTCGCCGACCACAGCCGCAGGGTGTTCACGTGGCGGCCGCGCCAGCCGGGTGTCGGCGTGTCATAGGCCGCAGCCAGCACCGTTTCGGCGGCGTGCCAGGTCGCCGGCTGATCGCCGTTGACGACATGGCCGCCGAAGCCGATGGGATAGACCGTTTCGCGACGCTCGAACTCCCACGGGTGAACCTGGGTCAGCCAGTCCTCCGGCTCCTCGTGCTGCCAGCCGTCCAGGAAGGACTGGCGGAACAGCCCGTGGTCGTAGCGGATGCCGTAGCCATGCGCCGGTACGCCAACGGTCGCCATCGAATCCATGAAACAGGCGGCGAGGCGGCCGAGGCCGCCATTGCCGAGGGCCGCGTCGGGCTCGTCCTTCACGGTACGATCATAGTCCTGGCCTAGCGCTGCCATCGCCTCGCGCGCCGTCTCCTCAAGGCCGAGGTTCATCACGGCGTCTTCCAGCAGACGGCCGATCAGGAACTCCATCGAGAGATAGTAGACCCGCTTCTGATCGCTCTCGTACACGCGGCGGGTCGTGGCGAACCACGGTTCGATGATCCGGTCCCGGATCGCGCGGCTGAGCGCCAGGCGCCAGTCGGAAAGACGCGCGCTGGCCGGATCCTTCCCGATCGAGAAGGCGAGATGATACTCGATCTCGCGACGCAGCTCTTCGGCGGTGACATCGCCCACGGCGACGGTCACCGGCGTGATGTTGTCGATCCTCGTCATTCTAACTCGGTCCCCAAACCGGCCCTCGGCTGAGATAGACGACCTTTCGGTCGCAGCCGTCTAGCCCTGTCTCGATACGCACCAAAAAAAGCCCGAGGACGTTTCAGGAAAGCTAAACCACGGGCCCGCTTATCGATCATAGGATGCCATGGCCTCGGCAATCCGGCTGAGCGCAGGATGTGCGGCAAATTGGCCCGTGCCTGTGGCGTGGCGGCGGCGCCAGTTCGGGTGCTGCTCGACCGTGCCGGGCAGATTGGCCTGTTCGATCGTGCCCAGCGCATCGTCCAGCTGCACCGCGGCGATTGCGGCGGCGGTGGTGGCCAGCAGGGCGTGGACGGCCACGATCATCGCCTCGTCAAGATCAGCGGGCGGCGTGCCTGGGTCGATGTCGTCGGGCAGCAGCCGCGCCTCGGCCAGCAGCGCCATCACGACGTGGCGATCCCCGGCGCGCTCACGGCGCATGTCGGCTGCGGTTTCGGGGTCGGTATGGCCGATGCGCTCGCGCCAATCGATGTCGCGCCCGATCCACCAGCCGGCCAGTGTGGGCGTGTCGTGGGTGCCGAAGCTTGCCAGCGTGCCGGGGCTGTAGTGCCAGGGTGCCCTGAGCCGCCCCTCCCACCGCTCATACATCGCGACCGAGCAGCCGTAGAGATGCGTCTCGGCCAGGCGTTGGCGCAGGCCGTCAGGGACGACGCCGAGATCCTCGCCGATCACCAGGCAGCGCTGGCGGGTGGCTTCCAGCCGGACGAGCGCCAGCAGGGCCTCGCGGTCCGAGGCGACATAGCCGCCCGGCGTGCCGTCGTCCGGCACCCAGAAGGTGCGCTCCAGCCCCAGGACATGGTCGATGCGCAGCATGCCGGCATGGCGCATCGCGCTCTGCAGCGTGTCGACGAAGGCGCGGTAGCCGTGGGCGGCAAGGCCGGCCGGATCGAAGGGGGCGAGGCCCCAGGCCTGCCCGTCGGGCGAGAACATGTCGGGCGGCGCACCCAGCGAGACGCCGCGCGCGAAGGTGCCGGGCCGGGCCCAGACCTCGGCCCCGTCGGGCCGGACGCCGACGGCGAGGTCGAGATAGAGCCCGAGCGCCATGCCGGCGTCGAGCGCGCGCTGCTGGGCATTGGCGAGCGCGGCCTCGGCCGTCATCTGCGCCCAGGCGTGGAAGGCGATCTCCTCGCCATGATCGGCGGCGAAGCGCGCGACGGCGTCCGTATCTGGGGCCTGCAACTCGCCCGGCCATCGGCGCCAGTCGGGGCCGTGGGTAGAGGACAGCGCTTCGAACGTCGCGAAGGTCGCGAGGGCCGCGGCCCGGTCCGGGCCGAGTGCTGCGCGCCAGTCGGCAACACCGGCCGCGCCCCGATCGGAGGCCATCTCGACGCGAAAGCGCGCCCGCAGGGCCCGATCATGCGCGCGTCGATCGCCCTCGTGGTCGATCAAATCGGCGGCGGCATCGGCGGTGGGTAGGCCGTCGACGGGGATGGCGCGTGTGTCGAGGAAACCGCGATGGCCGGGCGAATAGGGGCTGCGTCCTTCATGGGCGGCCCCCAGGGCGTGGACCGGATTGATGCCGAAGAAGGCGGCGCCATGCCCGGCCAGCGCCGCCGCGGCATCGCCCAGGTCGGTGTATCGGCCGCGCGGCTGTGCCTCGACCGGACCGCCGCGCCAGAGGGCATGGACCGCGCCGGTCACGCCCCAGATACGGCCCCTTCCCGTCAGCTGTTCCACGGTCGGCGCGCTGTGTGGGGCCACGATGATCGAGAGGCGCCCGGCAGCCAGCGTAAGGGTATGGAGCCCAAGCGGCAGGCCGGTGATCCGCAGCCCGCCATCCGGCCCGATAGCTTCGACAAGCGGCGGGGCGGCTGCAGCGGCGCTTGAGCGATCCAGATCGAGGTGCCAGTCGCGACCGGCGGCCTCGGGCAACTCCAGCGTCTGACCCGGCCCCAGCACGGCGGCTCTCGGCGGTCGCCAGCCCGTGTCGGCTTGCAGATCGGCCAGCACGGCGGCGGCGCCCTGCCGGTCGTCGATCACGCCCATCGCGCGCAGCAGGCAGAACGCGGTGTCGGGGGTGGTCTGACGGCGCGTGCCCTGAATGTCGTACCACGCGGTCGCAATGCCCTTGGCCGCGGCCAGTGCAAGCAGCGCGTCATCCACGCTCATCGACGGGCCGCGCCCATCGGCATGTCCATCCGGCGGGTCATGCGCTGGGCGGGCGCGCGGCCAGCAGCATCAGGCTCTCCGGCGCCAGCGTTAGTGTGGGCCTGCTGCCCCGTCCGGGCCGGCGTGATGGCTTTGCGCCCTCATGAGACGTCTCGTCGCTCGGCAGGGCACGGGCCGGCGCGTCCGGCGCGGCGGTGTCGATCTCGCACCACCAGATCAGGCCGTGCGGCGGTTGCGGCAGCTTGAACGCGGTCTCGGCCCCACCGCGGTTGATCGCGATCAGCACGTCGTTCTCCAGCTGCGCGCCGGGCGGCGCCTCGGCCGAGCCGCGCAGCCTGAGCCCGATCGCGCCGAGTGCCGGGTCGTCCCAAGCGGGCGGCTTGCCGTCCGACCCGATCCACTCGACGTCGGGATAGCCGTCGGCCGAGCGGATCTGCGCATGCAGGAAGCGTGACTGCCTGAGCGCAGGGTGCGCCTGGCGGAGGCGGATCAGCCGGGCGGCGAAGGCGAGCATGGCCAGCGCATCCGCCCGCTCCTCCGCCGCGATCCCGGCGCAGTCGTCGAAGGCCTGTTCCGACGGCCAGGCGATCCAGCCGGTCTGGTTGTCCTGGCAATACGCGTTGTTGTTGCCGTCCTGGCCGTTCGCGACCTCGTCGCCACCCAGCAGCATCGGCGTGCCCTGGCTCAGCAGAAGCGTTGCCAACATGTTGCGCCGCCTGCGGCCGCGCCGCGCCCGGATCGCGGGGTCGGCGGTCGGCCCCTCATGGCCCAGATTGTCCGAGAGGTTTTCGCCATGGCCGTCGCGGTTATCCTCGCGGTTCGCCTCGTTGTGCTTCTGGCCATAGGCGGTGAGGTCGGCCAGCGTGAAGCCGTCATGGGCGGTCACGAAATTGATCGACGAGAACGCCGGCCGGCCGCGGTGATCGAAGATATCGGCCGAGCCCAGCAGCCGCGCCGCGAGCGCCTGTACCGTCCCGTCATCGCCGCGCCAAAAGCGGCGCACATCGTCGCGGAAACGGTCGTTCCACTCCGCCATGCCGGCAGGCCAGGCGCCGAGCTGATAGCCGCCGGGGCCGAGGTCCCAGGGCTCCATGATCAGCTTCACATCGGCCAGCACCGGGTCCTGGCGCAGCGCATCGAGGAAGCCGCCATGGCGGTCATAGCCGTCCGCCTCGCGCGCCAGCGTCGTCGCCAGATCGAAGCGGAAGCCGTCGACGCGATAGTGCTGCACCCAATGGCGGAGCGAGTCGAGCACGAGGCGCAGCACGAAGGGATGGCCGACATTCACGGTGTTGCCGCAGCCCGTGTCGTCGATATGGGCGCGCGGATCGTCGGGCATCAGGCGATAGTAGCTGGCGTTGTCGAGGCCCCGAAAACTCAGCGTCGGGCCCATCGCACCGCCCTCGGCCGTGTGGTTGTAGACGACGTCCAGGATCACCTCGATCCCCGCGTCGTGCAGCCGGTCGATGGCGGCGACGATCCCGCTCTCGCCCGAAGGGCCGAGGTAGCGCTGCGCCGGAGCGAAGAAGCCAAGCG
>JBCCSW010000129.1:0-10305 GCA_039199465.1 Pseudomonadota bacterium | reverse complement strand
GGATGGCGCCTGGCGTCTCGATGTCGTCGATGTCGGGGCCGACGATCTCGCGCACGCGGTCACTCAGCGCGTAGCGCTTCAGCGTCTCCCTGAACCCCGGCGTCATGGCCTGGCTGAACGAGACGATGCTGAAGCTGTCGGCGCAGGCGAGCGCCGCCAGAAAGGCGCTGCGCGCGATGCCGATGACCGGCCGGCTCGTCACGCGCCGCGCATCCTCGATCCCGGTATCGCCGAAAGACGCGATGATGATGCCATCATAGGCGGCCGCATGTTCCTCGACACTCTGGGCGACGGCGCTGGCGGCCCGCTTGGCGTCCGCCCTGGTAACGACTAGCGGCGTGTCGGACGGGGCCGAGACGGCATCGAAGACATCGCGCGGTTGCGATACCCGGTCTGCCGCGGCGGCGATCCGGGCCGTCACGTCGTCGGAGCTGTTCGGATTGACGATCAGAAGGCGCATCGAGGTCTAGACGATCAGCGCCGGCAGCCAGAGGGAGAGGGCAGGAAAGGCGTTCACCAAAAGCAGCGCCACAAGCATCGCCCCGATGAACCAGAGCATCGATGGGATGATCGCCGCCAGCGAGATCTTGGCGATCGCGCAGGTAATCAGCACGACCGAGGCGACCGGCGGCGTCTGCTGGCCGATGCCCAGGTTGATCGTGACGATCAGCCCGAAATGCACGCGGTCGATCCCAAGCTCATCGGCCAGCGGCAGGAAGATCGGCAC
Source organism: Pseudomonadota bacterium (assembly GCA_039199465.1). Classification (GTDB taxonomy): domain Bacteria; phylum Pseudomonadota; class Alphaproteobacteria; order Rhodobacterales; family Rhodobacteraceae; genus Thermohalobaculum. The sequence continues at coordinate 9,578 of JBCCSW010000129.1, read as the reverse complement.
CAGCATCAGGATGGCGGGCGTGCCGTGGACGATGGTACCCGCCAGCAAGAAGAAGACGTTGATGGCGAGCAGCACGACCCAGTACTGGTCCGACACGCCGAGGATGGCCTCTGCGATCTCCTGCGGGATGCGCTGGTTGGTCAGGTACCAGCCGAGCAGGGTCGAGGTGGCCACGATGAACAGCAGCATCGCGCTCCGTCGCCCCGCGACGCGCAGCGTGTCGACAAAAGCGCCGAGGCTCAGCGTGCGGTACAGAAACGCCGCAAGCACGATCGACCATAGCGCGGCGACGGCCCCTGCTTCGGTCGCGGTGAAGATGCCGCCGAGGATGCCAACCAGGATCAGGATCGGCAGCGTGATCGGCACGACCGCGGAGCGTCCGCTCTGGAGCACGCGGCTTAAGGTGAAGTCCCCCTCGACCGGATAGCCGCGCCTTACCGAGATGATCCAGGCGGTGAGCATCAGCAGGAAGCAGACGAGGAACCCCGGCAGGATGCCGGCCGCGAAGAGCTGCGCGATCGAGGTGTCGGCGACATAGGCATAGAGGATCAGGTTCAGCGACGGCGGCACGATGATCGCCATGGTCGCCGAGGTAGAGGTGACCGCGGCGGCGAAGGCCACGGGATAGCCCCGCGCCTTCATTTGCGGGATCATGACCGAGCCGATCGCCGCGGCATCCGACGTCGCCGTCCCCGAGATCTCGGAGAAAAACAACGAGGTGAGGATGTTCACATGGGCAAGCCCGCCGCGGATGTGACCGACCAGCGAGGAGGCGAAGGCGATCAGCTTCTCGGCGATCCGCCCCTGGTTCATCGTCTCGCCGGCGATCATGAACAGGAGCGCTGCCACGAGCAGATAGTTGTTGGCGCCACCGAACGGGATCAGCCCCATGATCTGGGGCACGACACTCGGATCCAGCAGGATCATCAGCATCGCGGTCACACCCAGCACGAAGGCGATCGGCATGCCGGTCGCGACCAGCGTCACCAGCAGGAGCAGGATGATCCATCCGGGATCGACCGGCATCAGTCGTCGGTCTCGGGCAGCAGATCTTCGGGCCCTAGGCGGCCGGTGACGAGGCCAACAAGCCGCAGCCCGCAGATCAGGGCGATGAGCCCGCCGCCCAAGGGCATTGCCGCCCGGAACAATCCCATCGGCAGATCGACGGAGATGAGCGCACGCGAGCCGAAGCTTGTCGCGGCGATCCCGCCATACCAGGCCAGCGCTACGCCGAAGGCCGTCATGAGGGTGAGGTTGAGCGCGAAGACGGCGCGCTGAATGGTCGGGGGGGCGAGGCGCACCACACCGTCGAAGCCGATATGCTCGTTGGTCCGCGTCAGCAGCGCCGCGCCGATGAAGGCGAGCACCGCCAGCACATGCGAGGGCAGTTCCTCGCTCCAGGACACCGAGTCGTTCAGGATGAAACGGGTGAACACCGCGTAGTTCAGCAGCACGAGCAGAAGCCCCGACAGCGCGATGACGACCATGTCGAGCAATGACTGAAGGACGCGGTCGCCAAGTGTCAGGATACGGTCGAGCATGGCCCCGTCCCGGGTGTTGAGCGTGTCGGCGCATGGTCCGCCCCGCCGTCGAACGGCGGGGCTGGAGGGCATCAATCCTTCATCGCGGCGAGCGTCGCCTCGATCATGTCGGTGCCGATCACATCGACGAAGAGCGGGTTCTCATAGAGCGGGGCGGCCGCCTGCTGGAACGCAGTGAAGTCGATCTGGTTGATCGCGATCTTGCCGTCCAGCTTGCCCAGGACCGCCGCGTCGGTCTCGTCGCCCCAGTCGAAGGTCCAGCTCGCCATGTCGGCCGAAACCGTCTCAAGGGTCGCCTTCAGTTCGGGCGAGAGCGACGCCAGGAACGGGTCGCCGACCACCAGGAAGGTGGGCAGGTAGACGTGGTTGGAGATCGACATGTACTCCTGCACCTCGAACAGCTTGGCGCTGTCGGCGACATGGGCGGGGTTTTCCTGACCATCCACCACGCCCTGGTCGAGCGCGGAATACACCTCTTTGAACGAAAGCGGGGTCGCGTTGGCGCCCAGCGTGTTGAACATCTCGACACGCTGACGGTTCGTCGGTGTGCGGATCTTCAGACCGTCGAGATCGGCCGGCGTCGTGATGGGACGCACATTGTTGGTGATGACGCGGAAGCCATTGTCCCACATGGCCATAAGCGTCATGCCGGTGCCGTCGAAACCGGCTGCGAGCATCTCGCCGGCCGCGCTGGCGGCGAATTTCTGCACATCGGCGCGATCTTCGAACAGATAGGGCAGATCGAAGATGGCAGCGCGGCTGTTGATCTGCGCGATCGCCGAGGCGGAAAGCGATGCCTGATGCGTGCCGAGGGTCAGGCCCTGCAAAACGTCCTCCTCGGACCCGAGCGTGTTGCCCATGAAGACCTGGACATCGATCTCGCCCGGTGCTGCCGCTTCGAGACGGCTCTCGAACTCCTGCAGAAAGACATGGGCAAACGACCCCTCGGGCAGAGAGCTGTTCACCTGCATGACAACGGGTTCCGCCAGGGCCGACAGCGGCGACAGAGCCATCGCGGTCGCGGCAATGAGATGGGCACGCAGAGCCATATCGATTTCCTCTCTGATCAGCTGGCTGCTGTGGTGCAGCGACCACCGAAGCAGACAGGGATTTTTCATATAAGTATATTAAGAAAATTAATTTTCAGTCTCTTCTTCCAGGTCTGCCTACGCCATAAGCAGAGCAGAGGCCGGGATGCAATCAGAGTGGGCGGAGTTCGGTACGGGCTTGCTTCATGTCGACCGAATCAAAGCTCATCCAGCGTGGCATGGGCCGCCTCGACGGTCGCGAGCCGGCGTCGACCCGCGGTGCCGGAACGCTCGACGATGCGCGTCGCCAGAAGATGGAGGAGCGCGAGCGGCGCCACGTGGTTGAACAGGGGACCGGGCGCTGCAGTCTGGCAACGCAACTGCCATGATACACCCGGGGGCGCGGCCTCTGCGCCGTCGGTCAGATAGGCGATCGAGACCTTAGCCTCGGCCAGGAACGCCAGTGCGCTGCGCATCGTTTTCGTCCTGCGGCGAAGCCCGATCACAAGGGCGCAGTCGTCCTCGCGCGCATCGGCGATATGCTCGGCAAGCGTCTCGCCCGCCCCTGGCACGATCCGCACCGCCGGCAGCACCTGCAGAGCCTGCCATTGGAAGTACTCGGCCAAAGGGCGTCCTGCCCGAAAGCCGATGACCCAGACGCGCGGGGCCGCCAGCATGGCCGCTGCGATCTCGTCGATCTCACTGAGTGAGAGGGTATTCACCGTTCGGCTCAGATTGGCCTGTGCCTGCTTGAAATGGGCGGCCGCAGCATCGCCGTCACTGTCGCTGGCAGCGCTGACCATGAACAGCGCTGCGCCACCACCCCTCTCTGCCCGGACCTTCTGTCGGGCCTCGTCGAACGACTGGTAGCCGACGCTGCGGACAAAGCGCGTCACGGTCGCGTTCGATACATTCGCGAGTCTTGCCAATTCCGTTGCCGAATAGCTCGCGAGATCGCCGGGAAAATCCAGCACAAACTCCGCCAACCGGCGCTCGGCTGGGCTGAGGGCATGCAGTCTGTCGCGTACGCGCGTCACGAAAGACCCGCTTTGAGGAGCCGGCTTCGCCATGTCGTCTACGGTGCTCCTTCATGATCGGCGCGATCGGCTCGGAGGTTGAATTCAAAAGGCGCTGTAGGACGGATTATCTGCACTGTCGCGTTTTCAAGCGCCGAGTATGGAACGACGTAGCCTCCTCGGATCGTGACCTGCTTGTGCCTCGAAGAACTGCTGAGCGGTAGTGTTGATCAAGGCGCACGAGGTCGCCTGCAATTCAACGGAATCCACACCGCGAACTGCTAACCCGCGTATCGTGCAAGTGGAGCGCATGGCCATCCAGTCAGTAGATCCTGGAGCCCAGCACTGACTGCGGTAGATCAGTTTGGTTCCCGAAGAAATGGCGGAGCCCAGGCGTCGGAAGACTGCGCGTGTTGGACAGTCATCGCGCTGCCGATGTGACCCTCCGCATGTTGTCCATGGCATAAGCGGGACGGCTGCGATGCAGCCAATGACCCGTCTGACGTATCGCTTACATCAGATCGTTGGGCTTCGCGAATGGCAGCTTCGGATCGACCGTGAACAGAGGTCGTGGGCATGGCCCGCATGATGCTCGTTGCTTGAACGCTCGAATGCGGCAATGGGCTGGGTTGGGTGCCGGGGAGCCAACAACGAGACGAAGCGAATTTTCGCTACTGATGAACCACGACCGGGATCTCGTTGCCCGAGATAGGGGCTTGCTGCTGCATAAGTATCCCCGAGCATATCCATGACCCGGGCACGTCGGCCGGTGCCGTGACGATTTTCTTTGCATTGCTCGGCGAAGACCGCAGGACGGTGCAGTTCCAAGGCGATGTCGCGCCGATCGGTCCGGTCGGGGCGAGGGTCGGTACGGCCAATGGGCATCCTCATCAGCCTGCCCAGGACTGTCCTTAGGTTGCGATACGTTCCTGTCGGTCGCGCTTGGCTCGCAGCTGGTGAGGCGATGGTCCATGGGGTCGGCTGTCCCCCTGTCCGCTCCGCCCCTCGGCTGTGTTCCGCGAGGTTCGCCGGATGGTCAGCTTGGCGCTCTCGATACAGGGGTTGGCCACCAGGCGAGCTCGGCTCACTCCTCATCCTCAGAGACCGGAGCCTCGTCTGGCGCCAGGCTTCGGAAGAACGCGGACATCAGGAGGCTCAAGCGATCATCAGCCTGGGCAGCGTCGCCGTTCGCCACGACAACGGCACAGGCGCGCCGCCCCTCGGGTGAGACCCCGGCAACGCTGAGGGCGAGGACGCCGAACTCCGAGCCTCCCTTGAACCCAACCCATGGCCAGGCGTCTCGGGTCACCAAGGGGTTGGGCACGCCGTTCAACGCCGGCGCGGCACGCAGATCCATCAGCACCCGGCAAAGCTCACGCGGTGTCGCGAACCACTCGACCTCGCGCCAGGTCGCGGCGGCGTCGAGCTGATGGGCGGCGGGCAGTGGGTCGTCCTTCAACCTGTCCAGGATTGCTTGCCGCGCCGCTGGGTCTCCGATGGCGAAGGCCTCCCGCCGCGCGGCCTGTCCCGCCGCCTTCAACTTGAAGAGCTCGGCCGTGGTGGGCGTTGGCCCGCCCCGAGGCATCATCCGGTCGACAGCGTCGCGGCCAAGCACACGCATCAAGATGTCGGTCGCCGTGTTGTCGCTCTGCTGGATCATGAGGCCTGCCAACAGCTCGAGCGTGACGGGTGTCCCAGCGGCCAGTGTCTGCAGCACGCCGGAAGGCAGCGAGCGATCGCTCTCCAGCACCTCGACGACGTCATCGCGCGCCCGCCGCCCCTCGGCGACCGCGGCTTCATAGGCCGCCAGGACAAAGAGCTTGAAGGCGGACGCCACAGCCATGGGACGATCGGCATGGCGATCCACCACAGTCTCCTCGTCGAGGATCGCGAGCACGGCAGCGGTACCTGTTGCGGCCGCCTCGATCTGATCGGCGATCGCCGCGGGATCGGCGGCGGTCGGGACGGGCGGCCCGAAAAGAAGGCCCGCGATCCGTCCGCTGCCGTCCAGATTGACCCTGACGGGGATGGCGGCGCGCTCCAGCTGCACCGTGCCGACGCCATCGTCGATCCGCACGGCGAGGAGCGCCCCGAAATCGGCGACCAGACCGTCGATAATGGCACTTACCTGCTGCGGCGGGACGGCGGCTGCGAAGGCGTCGGTGAACCAGCTGGCCTCCGGCGCTGTTGCGCCGAACAGCCGCTCGACCGCGGCGGTCGGTCCGTTGCCCTGCGCGGTCGGGGGCACCGCGCCGTCCTGACCCAGTCCGTCGCCGGCGTACAGAACCGTGGCCAGGAGGATCGACGACGCTATCGGAAGTCTTGGCATCGCTGGCGCCTTCCTCTCGCGGTTTGGGGCCGGTGCCGCGCGAAACGCGCTATGCGGCCGTCCAGGCAAAACCGCCATCGCCCGGGCATCGAGGTGAGAGTGTGATCCACGGTGTTCGGTATGCAATGCGGGAACGAGTTGAGCTGCGTTGGCGCCGGCGCGCCCCCGCGGGTCAGGTCACTTGAGCGCCATGCATGAACACCACGCTTTGGCCTGCATGCCGTTGGCAGCGTCGTGCGGTCAGCGATACCGCCTTGGACACCCAGGTCGGTGAGCAGACGCAGCGCATGGCGGAAGCCGGAACACGACTGCGGGAACAACGCGCCAGCAGACCGGATGTCCGGCCCCCGAATGCTCCGCTCGACTTTCCCGCTGGGCTTAGGATTGCATTCCAACGGACTATAAACTGCGAGCCTGGCGGTGCACGGTCCGGACATGACCGGAGCGCCTGAACCGTCCGCTACTCTGGACCAAGCTTTTCGCTAGCGCATAAAGCTGGCGTCTGCACGGGCCGGGGCGGCGGCACGAGCCGCAGTCAGCCACGCGTGCCGTGCGGGTCCTGCCCTGGCAGTATGTCCCGAACGTATTCGCGATCTTTCCACGCAGGTTTGGCGAGCGGGCGCCCGGCCTCTGGCAGATACGCCGACGCACGCCCTGAGCTGAGGTCGGGGATGTATCGCGGACAGTTCGGAAAGATCTCGGTGGCCTCCAGCCGGACGACAAGCTTGGCACCGGGATAGTCAGCGAGCGAGGGATGAGCGTCGAGCAGCTCTGCCCGCCCATTCACCCGCAAGCGCTCGGCCGAACCGTCGAGGCGGATGAAGAGCAGCCCCGCCCGCCCGCTGCCGCGGATGTTCCCAAGACTGCGATACATGGAGTTGCCGTCGAAATCTGGCCACTTAAGCGTCGTCGGTCCCGTAACCCGCACAAACCCGGGGGGACCGCCTTTGAACGAGCAGTCAACGCTGTCGGCATGGGCGGTGGCGAGGAAGAAGAACGCCGCCTGTTCAATGAGGCCCACGTGCTCGGGCTCGAAGGCGTCGAGGCGGCGGTGCGTCTCCAGCGCGTCGGCGACGCGACGGCCATCGAAGCGGTCCTGAAGCGCTCGGTGGTGATCGTGGAACATGCTCCGCCGTTCGGACATCGTTGATGGTCTCCCCCGGCGATCGATCGGTCCAAGCCTCGGCAGGAGCCTAGAGCATGGCTGGGTCGAGAGCGAGGCGCCAACGCCCGGCTGTCGGAGCGCGGTACGCCGCTGGGCCCTGGGCGCTCAGGGAGGTGCAGGCCCGATCCAGCCCGGGCCGACCGCTCTTGAGAGGTATCCATGTGCGGACGCTGGCGATGAGCCCGACGGCGTCGAAGCGAATGGCGGCCATCGACCGCGCCGCTGCGAGGGCTCCATGGCAGAGCGAACGGCTGCGCTGGGCTGCGAATGTTCTCGGAAGGCTGAGGGCGAATGCCGGCCACCTCGCAATGCGCTCAACCTGAGCGCCGCGGCAGGGGGAGGCGGGCGCCGCATGGGGACCGACGGAGGTCTTGCAGTCCATGCCAGTCTCTTGGGTGTTGAAGACGCGGGTTCATTTGACCCGCAGCGTGGTGGCGCCCAGCCTCAAACACCGTGCGTCTGCTGGGCGATCCTAACGTCCGACGAGGGTCACTTCGTGAAGATCGCCTCTGGCCTGCCTCTGCCGTAACGTCGGGATCGGTGTGGCCGGCGTAGCATGCGCTGCCGTCGGACGCGGTCGATTGGGCGTCGGGGCAAAGCTCCCACTACGGTCCCTATCCCGCCCGAGCACTGTTCGAAGCTGCCATTTCAGTCATGGGCCGTCGCCTGCCTCGATGACTGAAGCGATCCACCGTCAGTCCCGCGGCTCGAACGACGGTGGTGTCAGGTCGTCGCGGGAGAGAAAATCGGCGTCGGTGAGGCTGTCGAGGAATGCGCGCAGTGCCGCCCGCTCGGCCGGGGTTGCGCGGAAGCCGCGCACAAAGGGCGACTTTCCGGGATGCAGCCTGCCATCCCCCGAGAATGGCCCGTCGGTCAGATTGCGCCCGCCGGCGGCGTAGTGGTCGATCACCGCGTCCAGTGTCGTCAGGCTGCCGTCATGCATGTAAGGCGCCGTCAGCGCGATGTTGCGCAAGGTGGGCGGGCGAAACAGGCCGCGGTGGCGGCGGTTCTGGGTGTGCTCATAGAGCCCCTGATCATGCGCCGGATAGGCGCCCGTCCCGCCGACATTGTAGAGCCCGTTCGAGAAGAAGTGGAACGGCCGCGCGCCGGGGTCGGTACCCGCATCGACATAGGCCGTCGTCAGCATCACACCGCTATGGCAGTGAAAGCACTCGAACCGCTCTCCATTGAAAAGCGCGAGGCCATGCTGTGCTTCTGGACTGAGGGCCGTCTTCTCGCCGGCAAGATAGCGGTCGAAGGGCGATCCGAAGCTTGTCATCGTGCGCACGAAGCTCGCCAGCGCGAAGACGATCTTGTTGAAGCCGGGCTCGGGGCTTTCGGGGAAAGCCTCGGCGAACAGCGCCCGATAGCCCGGGTCCTCGGCGAAGCGGGCAAGCACCTCGGGGGCGTTGGCATCGTTCACGCCCAACTCCACCGGGCGATCCGACCGGATTGGGATGTGGATCTGCGCCTCGAGCGTCGTCAAGGAGGGGCTCGACCAGGTAAGCGTCGGCAGCCATGCGAGGTTGACGAGGGCCATCGAGTTGCGCGGGTGGGTCTGCCCCGTCGACCCCACGGGACGCCGCTTGCCATCGGCAAAGGCCATCTCCTGCAGGTGGCAGGTCGCGCAGGACTGCGTGCCGTTGCCGGACAGGCGCGTATCGTGGAACAGGCGACGACCGAGCGCGATCTTCTCGGGCGTCAGCGGGTTCGCCTCTGGGATCGGCGGCAAGGCGACGTGGTCTGGCAGGCGCAGCATCTCGCGCAGCGTCGGCTGGGGGTCGCGCGGGGCGTCGTGCGGGGTATCTGGCGGGCCACTCGGAGCACCGATGGCGCCTGTCAATGCCGCGGTGACAATGACGGCGAGCGCCGGCAAGGGTCGCAGACCGGGCCTCACCGCAGTGCCCGGAAGACGCGGTTGGCCGCCGGATCGGCAGCACCCGTCGTCATATCGAGGCCGAAGACGGGGAAGATCGCCGCGCAGTCTGGCTGCCGGCTCGAGGAATGGCAGTCGGTCCCCGGTCGCTCGCCGATCACGGCAAAGGTTTCGGGATCATAGATCGGTGCGTTGAAATCCACGGCGGCGAACAGCGGCTCAAGGTCGACGGCCACCACCGCCTGCCCATCCGACCCGACCGGCAGCGTGACTGCCGGCGTATAGATCAGGCCGCAGGCGTCGCGGTCGCTCAGCGCCTTGCTCTCGGCCGGGCCGCAATCCATCGACCCGATGTGAATATAGCCCTCGCCGAAGCGGCCATCGGCCACGTCGACCGTGTGGTTCAGCACGAAGTGGCGATAGCCCGACGCCCAATTCCAGTACATCTCACCCATGGGAGAGGGGGCATCCTCGGCCGAGGTCGCCGCAATCACCGCCCGCATGAGATCCTGCGGCACACCCACGCGAAACGTCACGGTCCGGGCAGAGCCCGCGGCACGCTGTCCGTTGACTGTGTCGTTAACCCGCTCGGTCCCCTCGCCAAAGCTGATCGAGCCCGGTGC
>JBCCSW010000128.1:0-10382 GCA_039199465.1 Pseudomonadota bacterium | reverse complement strand
GGCTGGTTGACGTTGATCAGGTCCCAGACGTTCACCTCGCCGGCGCGAAGCTTGTTGATCATGTCGGGGTCGGACGTGCCGCTTTCGGCGCGGACCGTCGCGTCGGGATGCATCTCGCGGAACGGGCCCAGCACGTCGTCGGTGTTGTAGCCTTCCCAGCATAGAATGTTCAGCCGGTCGGCGCGCGCGGCCAGCGCCCGATGGGCCGGCGACAGCGCGGCGAGCCCGGCCGTGGCGCCGAGCGCGCTCGTGAAGGTACGACGGGTCAACTTCATGGCGTGGTGGCCTCCTCTGTCACTGAACGGCCGTCACTCGACGCAGACGGGGCGTTGGTGGAGTGCGGCTCTCTGGACTGCTCCGCTATGCTGCGCCGCGAAATCGGGCATGCGCAAGGGGAAGTTGTTGTGACCCACAGAATTCCTGCCTAACTTGCCGCAAAACTGAGCATGGGAGGGCGCATGAGCGGGCTCTACGACGACGCCTTCATCGAGGTCCTGCGCCGTGGCGCCGAGAGCCTGGCGCCGCAATGGGGCCTGTCGAACGAGACGCGGGTGAGCCTGCTGACGGTGTCTGAGAACGCCACGTTCCGCGCCGACGATCCGGCGCGCGAGGCGCCGATCATCCTACGTGTCCATCGCCCCGGTTATCACACCCGCGGCGAGATCGAGTCCGAACTGGCCTGGATCGAGGCGCTGCGCGCGGCCGAGATCGTCGATGTTCCCGCGCCGCTGGAGGTGGCGGGCGGCGGCCATATCGCGGGTTTCGACGCCGATGGAGAGCAACGCGACGTGGTTGCCTTCGCATTCATGCCGGGCGATGAGCCCTCGGCGGAGGACGACCTTGTGCCGGGCTTTCGCAAGCTCGGCGCGATCAGCGCGCGCCTGCACGACCATGCCCGCCGCTGGCCGCGGCCCGAGATGTTTGCGCGGAAGATCTGGAACTTCGACACCACCGTCGGGCCGCTGCCGCATTGGGGCGACTGGCGCGCGGCCATGGGTCTTTCGCTGCAGGGCAGGGCGGTGCTGGAGCGCTGCTGCATCGAGCTGAAGCGCAAGCTGGACGCCTATGGGACGGCGCCGGGCCGCTTCGGGCTGATCCATGCCGACCTCCGGCTTGCCAACCTGCTGATCGACGACACCGGCCATATCGGCGTGATCGATTTCGACGACTGCGGCTTCGGCTGGTTCATGTACGACTTCGCGGCCGCGGTCAGCTTCTACGAGCACGAGCCGTTCATCCCCGACGTGCAGGCGGCCTGGATCGATGGCTATCGCGAGGTAGCACCGCTGCCGGCCGAGGACCTCGCCATGCTGCCGACCTTCGTGATGCTGCGTCGGCTGCTGCTCACCGCCTGGCTCGCCAGCCATGCCGAGACGCCCACGGCTGAGGAGCTTGGCGACGGCTATACCGAGGGGACGGTCGAGATCGCCGAGCGCTATCTTTCGGGCCGGATGCAGGCGGCCGAGTAATGACGCTGAAGGCGCGCCAGATCCTCGACATGAACGCCTTCGACGCGGCTGCCGACGGGGCTCCCGACGACGACCTGCTGGCACGCCGCATGGCAAATTTCGGCGCGTCCTCGGTGCTGTTCTACAGCCGACCGATCGAGATGCTGCGCGGGCGTGGCTGCTGGATGGAGGCGGTCGACGGCACGACCTATCTCGATTTCTACAACAACGTGCCCAGCGTCGGTCACGGCCATCCCGGTGTGGTCGAGGCGATCTGCGAGCAGGTTCGGACGCTGAACATCAACAGCCGCTACCTGCACCGTAAGACCGAGGCCTATCTCGAGCGCTTGAAGGCCACGCTGCCGGAGGGAGCCTGGAACATCGCGCTCGGCTGTACCGGGTCGGAAGCGAACGATCTGGCCTTGCGCGCGGCGATGCGCTGGACCGGTGGCACCGGCTTCGTGGTGACCGAGACCGCCTATCACGGCAACACCGCGGCGGTGATCGAGGTCTCGCCGGCCTCGCTGAAGCGGGGCAAGCTTCCCGCCCATGTCCGCGCCGTCCCCGCACCCTCGGTCGAGGTCTTTGGCGAGGATATCGCCAGCGGCTTCGCACAGGCGGTCAAGCGGGCGATCACGACGTTGAGGCGGCGTGGCCATGCCTTCGCCGGGCTGATCGTCGACAGCATCTTTTCCTCCGACGGCGTGTTCCCCGACCCGCCCGGCTTCCTGGGCGAGGCGGCAAGGGTCGCGCATGAGGCCGGCGGGCTGTTGATCGCAGACGAGGTGCAGCCGGGCTTTGGCCGGACCGGACGCATGTGGGGTTTCGAGCGGCACGGTCTGAAGCCCGACATCGTCACGATGGGAAAGCCGATGGGCAACGGCTACCCGATGTCCGGCATGGCGACGCGGCCCGAGATCCTGAGGCGCTTTTGCGAGGATGTGGGCTATTTCAACACCTTCGGCGGCACACCCGTCGCCGCCGCTGCCGGTCTCGCGGTCATGGACGCGATCGAGGGAGAGGGCCTGATCCTGAATGCCCGAAGCGTCGGCCAGTACCTTGAGGACCGTCTGCAAGCGCTCGCCGCGCTGGAGCCTCGGATCGGTGCCGTCCGCGGCGCTGGCCTTTTCCTTGGGATCGATCTGGTCGCGGCGGAGACCGGCGCCGCCGATCCGGCTGGGGCGAAGGCGGTGATCAATGCACTCCGCGACCGGCGGGTGCTGATCGGTGCGGCGGGTCGCTATGGCCATACGCTGAAGGTGCGCCCGCCGCTGTGCCTGACCGCGGCCGAGGCGGATTTCTTCGTCGATGCCCTGGCGGATGCGTTTGGCCGTGGTGCGGGACAAAGCGCGCCCGGCACGACGGCCCGCGCGTCCTGACTGCCGAGACGTGATCGGCAGAGCGTCAGGGCAAGCGGACCTCGACGCCTGCGTCGGTGATGGCGGCGGCGAGCGGTGCCGCGGGCGGCTGGTCGGTCACCAGCATGTCGACGGCACCCCAGGCAGCCCATGCCGACGGAAACACCAGACCGAATTTCGAGGCGTCGGCGACGATCATGCTGCGGGCCGCGCGGCGGAGCATGGCGGCATACACGCTCCCGGCATCGAGAAGCGCGTCCGACGGCCCCTCCTCGCTCAGACCGCTCGCGCCGAGCACAGCCCAATCGGCGCGCAGGCTGCCGAGGAAATGCAGCGTCTCGGCGCCGTGCAACGCGCCCTCGCCCGCATGATAGCGCCCGGGCGTCATGATCACCTCGATCGTCGGGTTCAGCGACAGGACGGTCGCGACGCCGAAGGAATGGGTGATGACTGTGAGGTCGCGAAACTCAACTGCGATGCGTCGGGCAACATGCAGCGTGGTCGCGCCCGAGCCCAGCAGAAGGTGCCGCGACCCCGCAAGCACCGGGCAGGCGGCGCGGGCGATCGCCTCGCGCTCCGCCACCAGCTGGCCGTGGCGCTCACCGACGGCGGGCTCGACCGCCAGGCGCCGCACGGCACCACCATAGGTCCGGTCGATGAGCCCCTCGCCCGTCAGCTCGTCCAGATCGCGCCGGATCGTCTCGGATGACACCGCCAGCCGTTCGGCCAGTTCGATGACGCGGAGCGACGGCCGCAGCTCAAGCTCGCGCAGGATCCGCTGCTGGCGTGCGTCCTTCGCCCGCGCCATCGCTTCTCCCCACCCGTCCCAACAGCGCCCGTTCTGGCAGCGCCTGTCCTGTCAGCGTCCGTCCTGTCAGCGCCCGCAACGACCGCCGCGACCGGATGCCGGATCCTGTGGCGTGATTGAAGGCATCCGGGCGCGGCTTGTCCATCCACGTCGGGCCTGCCGTGACCCGCATCCCAGACAACCAGAGAGGGCCGCCCGATGAGTTGGAAGACCGCGCACCGATCCTTCTACTACGCCCATGCCGAGGCCCCGGAAGACATCGTTCTTGACCCGGCGACGACCGCAGTCCTCGTGATCGACATCCAGAACACGTATCTCGAGGACAAGGAGACGCCCGAGGAGACGGCGCGCTGGCAGCCCTTTTTTGAGCGCATGCGCGCGACCGTGATCCCGAACACTGCGCGGCTGATCGAGGATGCCCGCGGGCGCGGCGTCGAGGTGATCTATGCGCGCATCGCCTGTCTGAAGACCGACGGACGCGACCGCTCGCTCAGCCAGAAGAAGCCGGGCTTCAACTATCTGCTGCTGCCGAAGGACCGCGATGACAGCAACATCGTCGATGCGCTGGCACCGAAGGACGATGAGATCACCGTGCTGAAGACCACGGATTCAGCGCTGACCGGCACCAATCTGCGGCTGATCCTGCGGAACATGGGGATCCAGACCGTCGTCTGCGCCGGGATCTTTACCGACCAATGCGTCAGTTCGACGGTGCGCAGCCTGGCGGACGAGAGTTTCGACGTGATCGTGCTCGACGATTGCTGCGCGGCCGCGACCGACGACCTGCACCGCCACGAGCTGGCGGTGATCAACATGATCTACTGCCATGTGGTCAGCCTCGACGAACTGCTGGGCTTCTACCGCTAGCCGAGTGTGCGCCGCGACGGCGCGCTAGCGCTGACGCGCAGGCGTCTTCGCCCCTGGCATTCGCCAGTAGGTTAGGACACTAATGATTAGGTGCAGATCGACGGCGATCATCGCGAGTGGCTTGCATGGCGACGGATGTCGAGATTGCTAGGCTGTTGAAGGCGATGCGGTGCATCGCGCGGGCTTTGGATGTGCATTCGGCGCGGATCTATCGCGAGCTCGGGCTCACGCTGCCGCAGTTGATCGTGTTGTCCTGCGTCAGGGATCTGGGCGAGGTGACGGGGCGCGCGATCTCACGCCAGGCTGGGCTAAGCCCGCCGACGGTCGTCGGTATCTTGGACAAGCTCGCCGCCAAGGGGCTGGTCGAGCGCTACCGCTCGGCCATCGATCGCCGGATCGTCCATGCGCGTTTGACAGCCCTCGGTGTCGGCACGCTGGGGGAGGCGCCGCCGCTTCTGGGTGAGCCGTTCCTCGCGGGACTTGCGCGCCTCGATCCGGCGGAGCGCGAAGCGATGATCGCCGTCTGCGAACGGATCGCGGCGATGCAGGAGGTCGACGCCGTTCACGATAGCGCGGCCTTGGCCGAGGCGCCGGTCGCGGGCCGCGGCCCGGGCTGAGTGCCATGCCGAACCGCGCGAGGGTCGGCTGAGCGAGCATGACACCGCGCCCTGCCCGACACGGTGACAGGGGCTCCCGTCGCCGGGACGCGTTCGCGACACTTGACGGGTGCTGGCCAGGGTCGGGACAGCGGGATGTTTCGTCTTGATCGCCGCCCTGCACAACGGCAGGTTGTTTTGCTGAAGTATCCGGACGGGTTACGCGAAGCGTGTACGTGTGCGTGTTCGGGCGCAGGTCGGGTCAAGTCGGTGGAATGTCATGAAGCGCTCGCTGTTTGTTGTTTTGGCTGTCGTCGACACCCCGGCTTTCGTGTCCGATGCCGTGGCGGTCGACCTCCGGAACTTCTTTTTCGGGGATCAGCCGCAGCGGAGCGGGCCGGTGATCCAGCGCCAGCAGCCGGTGCAGCAGTTCCCCTCGCAGCAGCGCTACCAGAACAATCGCCCGCCGGCGCAGCCCTCGATATCGCCGGCTCGGCGCGCGGCCATGCAGTTGCAGCGCAATCTGAACGCGCTCGGCTTCGATGCCGGCCCGGTGGACGGGTTGCCCGGCAGGCGGACGAGGGCCGCGGTCAGCGCCTATCAGTCGAGCCGCGGCTTCCGTGCGACCGGTGAGCTGACGACCAACCAAGAGCTGGCGCTGGCAACCGATGCTGCCGCGGTCGGCGCGATGTCGGACGAGGAGGCGCGGCGCGCCGAGGCGTTGGAACTGCAGACCTATCTCGACGCCATGGGCTATGCCGTCGGCACGCCCGACGGCGTCTGGGGCCCGCAGTCGCAACGCGCCCTTGAAGCCTTCCGACAGAGCCTTGGCGTCGGCGCACCGGCGGCCGGCACACTGCCCGGGGCGACGGACCGCGCCGAACTCTACGCGCAGATCCATGGCACGCTGCCGGTTGGCGGGACCGGGGGTGCCGGGAGTACGATCGCAGGCGGCGGTTACGCGGGCTCAGGGTCGGGCTCCGGCTTGGGCTCGGGCGCGACATCGACGGTGACGGCCAACCCAAGCTTCGACTGCGCCCGGGCATCGACCGCTACCGAGTCTGCAATCTGCGAGGATCCGGGCCTCGCGGCGCTGGATCGCGAGCTGGCGACGGCCTGGTCGTCAGCGCGCGCCGTGGGTGTCGATGCCGCGACGCAGCGGGCTTGGATAGCGCGGCGCGATGCCTGCGGTGCCGCGCGCGACTGCATTGCCGAGGAGATGGAAAGCCGTATCGAGCGGCTGACCGGCGCACCTGCAGTTGCACAGTACCAACCCGGCGGCGGCGCAGGCGGCTCCGGCGACGCTTTTGCGACCAGCACATGGGCGCCGGACGGCGGTGACGAGGGCACCACGGCAGTGCCCGAGCCGGTCGCGGTTGACGGTCGCGACTATGTCCATCTGTTTCGCCGGGGCGACGCGAACGCCGCCGCGATGGCGCTGGACAAACGCCTGCAGACGCTGGGCCTGAAATGGCGACCGGAGGCAATCGACGCGCGCGGCGTCGTCGAGGAACGCTATGTGCTGGAGCAGGTGGCAGCGACCGGGCAGTCACGGCGCGAGGCGCAGAACGCCTTCAACCAGCGCAATTTCCTTGAGCAGGAGGAGATCCTGAGCGCTGCGCGGAGCCGGTTCGTGCTGGAAGCGCAGCAGGCCCCCGACATCACGCCCGAGGCGCCGATCAAGGTCGCGCTCTACACCAATCGCGTGGCCCCGACCCAGCTCAGCTATGTCGAGGGCAAGGGGATGCCCTTCAACAACACGGTGGGCATGTCGGGCCGCTTCTACCGCATCGCGTTCGACCTTGGCGGCGACTACCGCTTCGCCTCGATGACGCGCGAGGAGGCCAAGCGCATGCTCGATCTCGCGCAGGCGGCCTGGACCGACCGGCGCGAGGGCCTGATGCAGGTCTTCTGGGTCACCATCACGGGCTTCGGCACCAGCGCCGACCCGACCCCGGCCCCCTCCGGCAACGCGACGCCGGTCGAGTATCGGATCGACCGGGTGACGTTGCATTTCCATGACGGCGGCAGCACGACGCCGCTCGATCCGGCCGATGCGGTCTACACCTGGGCGCCGCCTGCCGAGGCGGTCGATCCGCTGGCGGCGATCGGCGACCGGCCCGATGCGCTGACGCTGGCGCGCGGCCTTGGTCTCCCGGTCGTGGACGGACATGTCGCCTACAATAGCCCGGTCGAGCCCGAGCATTGGGGTCGGTTCAACCTGTTGGCCGGCCTCGCCCGCGATCCGGCGTTCTTCCGCGACGGGACGCGCTATGCCCCGCTCATCTCGCTGCTGCGCCCCAGCGAGCAGACCGAACTGATCGGGCCGCAGCCGCCCTATGTGAACTATCTGCGCCCGTCGTTGAACTGGATGAACGGCGGGACCTTCGACAATCGACGCGATCAGATCCTGGCCTCGATGGTGCCGGACGAATTCAAGCGCAATGCGTTGAAGGGCACCTTCTTGGAGCGCCACTGGGACGCGCTGCTATCGCGTACGCCGCGCGGCCCGCTGCCCATGCGCTTCGTCGTCACCGGTCGGCTTGGCGAGTACGATTTCAACGGCGGGTTCTTCCCGGTCACCTTCAGCTTGAACCGCAATGGCGGCCGGCGCGGCGAGGTGCGGATGCGCGTGGCCGTCACGCATGATCCGGAAAGCCGCTATGGCGGCTTTGCCTCGGCCGATCGCCTCGCCAATATCCCCGACAAACTGTTCATGCCGCAGGACCGGGCGCAGGCGCTCAGCCGCTTCATGGCCGAGAACGAGACACAAAGGGCCGTCTACCTGGTCTGGTGGGCCGATCTGGACTGGGAGCGCGACGGTGTCGAAGCTGAGCAGGCCTTCGCCGCGGCCGAGGGCCGGCGGGGCGAGGCCTGGCGGTTCCTGCAGAACAACCCCGACGTCGCCTCGGTCCGTGCGTCCCTGAAGCGCATCGCCATCTTCGTCGATGACAAGTTCCAGAACCCGTTGCTGGAGCTTCAGCCCGAGCAGGTGCTGGTGCCGATCCCTGAGGCGCCGAAGGAGCCTGAGGTGGAGCAGGCGACGGGCGATATGAGCACCGTGCTCGCCCAACCGATCGTCACACCGCTCGGTATGCTGGCGGCGGTCGCTGAGGCGTCGGGCAATCCCGACGGCGTCTACGACGCGTTCGCGCAGCGCGAGCCAGCGATCAAGAGCGCGAACGAGTTCGACCAGCCGGGGCTGATCCGGGCCCTGCGGGCGAGGGCCGCGGCGGAGCGGCCCGAGGGCGCCTTCTGGCTGGAGGGGACTGCGGAGCTCGGTCGCTATGATCTGGCGACGGGCGTGTTCGCGCTCGGATCCAACCTGTCGATCAGCGGTCTGCGTCGCAATTCCCTGCCGCGCACGGTGAGGTTTGTCGGCCTCGATGACGGGTTTGGCGTGCCGGCCACGGAACAGATCGCCCGCCGCATCGTCGAGGAGGAGGGCCAGGGGCAGCGCCGCCGCGTGCAGTTCCGCATGCGCGCCCGTCTCGCCGGCGCCGCGATGCCCTACGACAAGCCCGTCAATGTCGAGGCCCTGCTTCAGCCCGAGGAGATCGTCTTCTATCGCACCTATCGCGAGGGCGACACGCGTGCGCCCTTCATCGTGGGACGCGTCGATTTCTCCGAGAAGAATGCGGCCAAGACCGCACTCATGGAGCAGACCTGGACCGGCGAGGACTTCGACGGCCTGGCCGCGGTCGTGCCGGTGCTGGACAGCCACGTCATGGACCTTCTGCGGGTCAGGGCCGAGGGCGTGCCGAGCGATAAGCAGGCCCTGATGCGGATGATGATGGCGCTGCAGGAGCATGAGCAGGGGGCAAGCCCGATGCCCGGCGCGCGCTTCTTCACCGAGGGCGTGACACCGTTCGCGCGGACCAACGACAGCGTCTTCATGCGGCGGTCGAGGGCGGAGACCTTCCTGCCGCGCCTGAGTTCGTTCGTTGCGGCCAAGGCGGCGGCGATGGGCGCGCGCTTTGCGGTCGAGTATCGGCCGAATGTCAGGTCGCTCACCTGCAACCACTTCAGCGACAACCGCAATTTCTCGGTCGACGGACCGGCGGCCAAGGCGCTTGGCATCAGCCAGGCCGAGGTGCGGCAGATCGAACAGCTTCGAAACCGCGACAACGGCGTCGAGCGCGTCGATCGCCGGGTGATGTCGATGTATCAGCGCAGTTCGGAGCGCAGTCTTAGCAGGTACTGCGAGCCGGTGTGGGCGATGTTGAGCATCAGCAATGCGCTTGTGGAGAGCCGGCTCGACCGCAGCGAGGGCCTGCGCCTGGAGTTCGACGTCGAGAAGGTCGAGGTCTTCCCGATCGAGCTGCCGCCGCAGCACTCGGGCCCGACGACGTCGGAGACCGTGCTGATCCGTGCCGCGGCGGTCGCGACCCGGGTGATTGCGCCGAACGGCGAGATCGGCGAGCCGTTGGTCGAGACGCCCTATGTCGATCAGCGCGCGCTGGAGGCCGAAGCCCGGCGGCAGGAGGCCGAGGAGCGACGCCGCCAGGCCGAGGCTGAACGCCAGGCGCGCGAGGAGGAAGCGGCCCGGGCGGCTCAAGCGGCGCTCAGCCAATCGGCCGGATCGGGCGGCGTGCCGTCCAGCGCCAACGATCCGCTTGCGGGTCTGCTGTCGGGCGCGGCCGGTCTTGGCGGGGCGGGGCTTGGCGGGGCGGCTGATGGTCCGCGCTCCTGGCCGACGCTTGAGGGGTTCGAGGGTGCGCTCTCGGCTCGTGACATCCTGGGTTTGAAGACCGGCATCGACATGGCGGAGGCCGACCGTATCCTGCGCGAGCGGGGCGGCATCGTCGCAGCCTTCGAGAGCGCCGGGCCACCGGCAGAGATCAACGCCCTCGGCTATCGCCGGGTCTACCTGCTGCGCGACGGGTCGGAGACGATCTCGCTCGGCAGCTACAGTCCCGACGGCAAGGTCATCGCGCTGATGCGGCGCCTCGTCCTGGCCGAGGGCCGGCTTCCCTATGACCGGATCTCGCAGGGCCTGACGGGCAAATATGGCGACCCGGATTTCCAGGACCCGATCATGGGCCTGCAGGTCTGGGGCCGCGACACACTTCCCGAGCAGTGCATCGAAGCGCATGGCATGGGCGGCTCCAACGACCTGCTGTCGATGAAGCAGCTGACCCCCGGCGAGGGATTGGCCGCCGACGAGCTGTTCCGGAGATCAAGCGGGATGAGCTGGGTCATGGGCCTGCCGGGCGTGCCGCCCGAGACGATCCCGGGCTCGGAGCGCTGCGGCCGTCTGCTGGTCTACATCCCCGAGCACCCCGAGACCTGGGGCAACTCCGGC
>JBCCSW010000127.1:0-10410 GCA_039199465.1 Pseudomonadota bacterium | reverse complement strand
GTGACCGGGCTGACATTCTCGAAATAGCGACCCGAGGCCGGCGCGACGAACCGCCCGCCGATGAAGTTGTCATAGCGCTTCGCAAACGGCGACGTATGCGTGCCGCCCCCAAACTGGGTCATCTCATTCATCGTTTCCTCCTAGCAGCCTGTAGTTTCGAGAAGCTCTTGTTCGATAGATCGAGAAAAGAGCGCTATGCACGTTAGAGATAGCGGCCCATTTGGGTTTTCTTGTCTAGTTGTACTTTATACTCAGTCGCTTTATCTTTCGGTGCAGCGTGGCGCGGCTGACCCCGAGGATCTTCGCGGCCCCGCTTACCCGGCCGCCGGCCTGCGCCAGGGCGGCTCGGATGGCCCGTCGTTCGGCCGCATCGAAGCTGTCGTTCTGTGCCCGCCCCTCACCCTGCAGTACCGACCACGCCGGATGTCCTGCAGCGATCCAGGCATCATCGATCGAGAGCGCGTGTCGCGCGGCGGCGTTGGCGCCGATGACGATGTCATCCTGGTCGAGCGCCAGGAGCCCGCGGGGCGCGCGATGCTCCGGCGTGAGGACGATCCGCGCCGTCGGATAGGCGGCGCGAAACAGCCGTACCTCGACATGGAAGGCCGCTTCCTGCGCCGCGTGCAGATAGACGCCCAGCAGGGCTTTGTTCATGTCCCGCCGGGCCGAGGAGATGTCGAAGGCACCGGCCAGGCGACCACGGTGATCCCGGATCGGCGCCGTCGCGCAGGAAAGCTCGGCAAAGGCGGTCAGGAAGTGCTGGTCACGATAGATACCGACGGCCTGACCCTCGGCCAGCGCCGTGCCAATCCCGTTCGTCCCCTTATGCGCCTCGTCCCAGCGCGCCCCTTGCATCAGGCCGAGCGCGCGAAAGCTGTCCTCGTCAGCCCGCGTGCCGCGCTGCTCCAGGATGGTCCCAGTCTCGTCGGTAAGCACCAGGCAGCAGCCGGAACGTCCGAATGCCGCGGCAAGGCGGTCGAGATCCGGCCGCGCGGCCGTCACCAACGGCTGCGCGCGTTCACGGGCGGCGGCGAGCGCCTGCGCATCGACGACGGCCCTCTCGGAAAGCTGCTTTGGCAACTGCTCGGGATCGAGCCCGTGCAGGACCACACAGCGCCGCCAGGACAGCGTGTTGGGGCTGTGGTCGTGACGCGCTTCAACGGCTGCGCGTACCGTTTCGGTATGCCGCATCGGCTCATTCCCGTGCCGTTCTGTCTGGGTAGCCCGGAATGCTGTCTCGCGCTGTTCCGGGGGCGGCGTTGCACGCGCCGCGCGCCCCCTGCCGCGACCGGCAGGAGGCGCGGCACGTCAGAACAGCGTGCCCTCGTCGGCGGGGGCGTACATGTTGATCTCCATGCCGCAGGCGAGTTCGCAGACTATCGGAGTGGTCCAGGCCATCGGTTTTCCTCCCAGGCTTCCGGTACGCGGCTGCGTCCGTCGAGGAATGGAAGTGATTTTCACGATGAAATGACACCCTCCGAAAGTCTTGGTGGGCCGTCGCCGTCGCAGTATTGCGTCACTTTACTGCGGCAAATGCATGTTGCAGCGCAATATAGCATCGTATTGCTGCACTGCGGCATCTCTTTCTTACGGCTTCACAAATCGTGCTCCAAGCGGCGCGCAAGGAGATCCACCCCGGAACGGCGCAGGCAGCGACGCCTTCGACTTATGGACGGGGTGGGCAAGGCGGCGCCGCAGGCTCTCCATCGCCGAAGCCAGCCGCCAGGGCCCGAGGCTCGCGCACACCGGGCGTGTGATCAGCCCTGAGCTCGCCGTCCCAAGACAGGTGGGCGCTGGTGGCGCCCGCCGCCGGCATCGCGATCAGACCGGTGATCGTGGCTTGCCCGGTGGCGGCGCTGGACGGCGGGGTTTCAGACGACCTCAAGCGGGCCGTGGTCGTCGCAGTGACCGTCATGCGGATGGTGCAGCCGGCCGTCGACGAGGTAGCAGACATGGCCGCCATGCGGCACGGCCTCGTGACCGCAGCCCGGGCCGTGGACATGTCCGGGCTCATGGCCGAGCCCGCCGCCGGCGATCGGCGCGCAGGTATCCGGGTTCGTCGCCGTCACCTCGATCACGTGCTCATCCACGTGATCTTCGTGCGGATGGTGCAGATGGCCGTCATGCAGATAGTCGACATGGTCGCCGTGGCGCACGGCGGTGTGGCCGCAACCGGGGCCGTGGACATGCGGATGGTCGTGATGCTTGGGGTTGTCGCAGGTCATCGGGTGCCTCCTTCCATCGATCGGGCGTGGGCCACGTCCTCCGCGGCGTGGTCGAGAATGTCGCGCACCAGCCGGGCGACGTGGTCGTCGGCCAGGGCGTAGTGGACGTGCTTGGCCTCGCGCCGTCGGGTCACGAGGCGGGCGGTGTGCAGGAGCTTCAGCCGTGCCGAAATAGTGGCGAGCTTCTCGCCCTCGCCCTCGGCCAGTTCGGAGACGCAGCGCTCGCCCTCGGCGAGGCGCAGCAGCAGCCTGAGGCGCGCGACGTCGCCGGCCGCACGCAGCATCGACGCCGCGCTCTGCAGCAGGGCCGCTGGCGGCGCGTCGAAGGCAGGCCGCTTCGGATGGGCGCCCTGTTCGCAGTCTGGCAGGGTGGCTGTCTCGGCCATGGTCCGCTCGCTCATTCAATAGAATGATTGACTGACATCATGATGACCAGATCGCAAGGCCAAAGCCGGGCGCCATGACGTTCTGCACAGCACGCGTCGAAGGCAGATGCCCCGGGCCAAGCGGGCACCGGCGCCGGACGGGGTACCCAAGGAAGGGTTTTCTGGTGGTGGACGGGAGATCGCGCGCTCGGCTGAAGCGACACACGTACACCCAGACCGGCCCCATCAGGCCAGTGCGAGACGCAGCAGCGCGATACTGAACCATGTGATCGCGAGGCCCGAGACGAGCTGCAACGACGGCGCCGCCATCGGCAGGATCCCGGAACGACTTCCATAGGCGTGGACGAGGCCGCGCGCCGCGACGCTGGAGATTGCGACGGTACCGATCAACAGCGCTGTGCCGAGACCCATCGCGATCACCGCCGCCGCGCCCGGTCCCTTGATGTCGAGCTGCCAGGCGATCACCAGCAGGAAGATCGCGCCCGTGCAGGGCCTGACCGCGATGCTCGCGACCAGCACGACCGCGTCGCGCAGCGACGTGATGGCGGCCACGTCGTCGACGCGGGGGCCATGATGCCCACCGCAGCCGCAGGTCACCGCCCCGCCACCATAGTGATGATGGTGGGCGTCGTCCGGCTGGTCGCGGTGGCCCGACGACGGATGATCTGCCGCGCGCGACGCCCTGATCCAGCGATGCAGCCCGCGCGCGCCGCGATAGGCGAGCAGAAGCCCGATACCGGCGACGGCGAGATAGCTTGCCGGCGCGAGATAGGCCTCGGACAGCGTCGTCAGCTGCCGCGCCGAGACCTGCAACAGATAGAAGCCCCCATAGACCAGCAGGATCGCCCAGAGCGCCTGCGCCAGACTCGACGCCAGCGAGACGACCAGCAACCGCGACACCGGCACCCTCGAGCCGAGACCGACGCCGCCGATCAGGTACTTGCCGTGACCGGGACCGACGGCATGGACGAAGCCATAGGCCCCGGCGGCACCCAGAAGCGCCATCCAGGCGCCGGGCTTGCCGTGTTGCAGGGCTCCGATGGCGGAGGCCATCTCGTTCTGGAAGACCCGCTGCTGCGCATAGGCCCAGGCGACAAAGGCATCGTAGCTGCCCTGCCCCGCCGAGACAGCGAGCACGACGGCGGCGATCAGCACGATGCCCGCGATCAGTCGCACGCGAGGAAGACCCTGTCGGCGAAAAGCGCGCCGATGCTGGGGTTCTCTGGCGTCTCCTCGCGGCTGAGCGCCATCAGCGATGTCTGCACCGCCGCGAGTTCGACGTTGTTCGGATCGAATAGCTCCATGCGGACGCCGCAACCGGCGGCCTCGCCATGGATCTCGGGCATCGCGGCCACGGTCGCTGCGTAATAGTAGGTACCCTCGTAGACCGAGATCTCCGCCTCCCCGGCGGCCAGCGCGATGGGTTCGATCACTTGGCGCGTGAAGCGGACCCGCAGCATGTCATCGGCAAGGTCGACCTCCAGCCCGGCCGGGGTGTCGAGCGCGACAGAGTCGCCGCCCGACAAGAGCTTTGCGAAGCCGTCGAAGCCGGGTGACCAGTCAGCATACTGCTCGGCCAGAAACGCGCTGTCGGCGTCAGCGAGACCACCGTCGGCGTCGCGTGCAATGCCCTCGGCCGCCAGGGTGTAGAGGGTATGGAACGCGTCGAAGCGCCAGGTGATCTGCAGCGCTTCCAGCACCTGTCCCGCGCCGACGACGAAGCCGATCTCGGTATCGACGAAGATGTGGGGATGCGCCTCGGCCGGTGGCATAGGCACGAGGACGCCGAGCAGCGCCGACGCGAACAGCTGCCGGCGTGCCCGGCGGCGCGGATGGCGGCTCTCATTCATGGCGCGGCGGCCCCCCGACGACGGCGCTGCTTGGCGGTATGCCCGCGAAGCGTGAAACGCTCGATACCGGATTTCCAGCGGCTTGTCCCGTGCGGCACCGCTCACAATTGAAGGATCGCGGGCGAAGGATGGCCCGTTCGATGGTCGGCCAAACGCCTCGACCGACGGACGGTCGCCGCTGACCGCAAAAGCGATGCTCGCTCGCCGATGAACGCGGTCAGAGAGCCAGCAGCCGTGGTGGCACCGGGGTCGACTGCACGATCGAGGAGCTCGTCGCCCCGAACGGCACGATGCGATCGATGACGGCCTCCATCTCGCTCACGTCGCGCACATGGGCCCGGGCGACGAAGCAGTCCTCGCCCGAGACGCGGTCGCAGCTGACGATTTGAGGCGTCTCGCGGATCGCGGCGATCATGTTGGCCATTTCACCCGGCATCGGGCGGGCGCGGATCAGCACCGTGAGGCCATAGCCCAGCTTGTTGGGATCGATCTTTGCGCCGTAACCGGTGATCACGCCCACATCCTCCAGCCGCCGGACGCGGTCGGCGACGCTGGGCCCGGACAGCCCGATGCGCCGCGCCAGTTCCGCGAGCGGTATCCGGGCATCGGTGCTCAGTTCGCTGAGGATCGCGGCGTCGATGTCATCGAGCGACGATTTTCCCGATCGAAGGCTCAAGCGGACCTTCGCCTTCAATGATGATGCATTCTTCGAAGCTGGCATATCCGATCGCCATGTGTGTTCGCCGTGGCACCTTGCATGATCAGTCCATGGACGATCAAGCGCCTCGCGACCGACGCCGCACCGTGCCGACGGGCACGATGACCCGTGCCGCAAAGGCCGTGCCGCCGCATGTCTGGTTCGGCATCTCGGCAGTGTTCCACTACCTCGGTCCGGCACTGGCGGTGCTGTTGTTCCCGGTGATCGGGGTGCTGGGGGTCGCCTGGTTCCGCATCGCGGCGGCTGCACTGGTCTTCGCGCCGATCACGCGACCATGGCGCATCCTCCGCCGCGCGGGCCCACGCGAGCGCTTGTTGCTCGCCGCCCTCGGTGGCTCTCTGGCGGTGATGAACTCGGCCTTCTATCTCGCACTCGACCGGCTGCCGATCGCGCTGGTCGCGGCCATCGAATTCGTGGGCACGATCGGCATCGCGCTCTGGGGTTTGCGCACCGGCCGGAACCTCGCGGCCTTCGCGCTCGCGATCCTCGGTGTTGCGATCCTGATCGACGTGCCATCGCTGTTTTCGTCGGAGGGGGAGGCGCGCCGGGCCGATCTTGTCGGGCTGTTCTGGGCGCTCCTGAACGGGGCGCTCTTCGTCCTCTACATCGTCCTCGGTCACCGGATCTCCGAGGGCGGGGCAAGCGGCGGGGTCGAGCGTCTGGGCGCTGCGATGGCGGTCGCGTTCCTGTTCGTGATGCCGATCGGGTTCCTGCAGGCGCTCGATGCCTTCGGCGCGCCACTGCTCGTGCTCGCCGGTGTCGGTGTCGGCATCTGCTCCTCCGTCATCCCCTATGTCTGCGACCAGTTGGCGATGTCGCGCCTGCCGCGGGCGAGTTTCGCCTTCCTGCTGGCGCTGCTGCCGGCCGCCGCGACCGTGATCGGGGTGATCGTTCTTCGCCAGATCCCCAGCCCTGCCGACATGCTCGGCGTGCTGCTGGTGATGCTAGGCGTGGCGCTGCACCGCCCGTCGACGCCATGACAGACGGGGTCGTGTGGGCGCGATCGACCACGTCGCGCGGCTGGTCGTCGAGCGCGGTGTGAGGCCACTTTTTGCTGGCGACCTCGATCCCCGCGCGAAGGTCAGCACGGCCATCCGAGCCGATCTCCCAGGCATGCAGCTAAACGCCTTCGTCTTGCAGGCAGCGAAGGTTCCTGATCGCCACGCAGTCGAGAAGGCGACGCCGCATCGGCGGGGACGGGGTGTCTGCGCCCCAGACCTGGTTCGGGCGGTCGATCACCTCCCCGTCCGACCCGTCGCGGCGCGTGTTCGGGATTAGCGCCCAGGGATAGCTGCGCTGCGCCCAGACGCACATGACACGCATCGGTCAAGGCCGATTCCCCACGCATTTCAGAGAGATGGGTCGCATGAAGTCCTTGTCGCGCTCGCGAAACAGGGGTTTGCTGCACTGCGTCATTCGCCTGTCACGGGAATCTGGCCTGATACAAGCAACGACTCCGCCCAAGGAGGCAGACCATGTTCGATCTCTCGAACCAGCACGTCCTCGTCGTTGGCATCGCCAATGAGGATTCGATCGCATGGGGTTGCGCACGAGCGCTCAGGGCTCAGGGAGCGACACTGGCGGTCACCTATCTCAACGAAAAAGCCGAGCGCTTCGTCCGGCCGCTGGCCGAGGCGGTGGATGCCGAGATCATCATGCCCCTCGATGTGCGCGACGCTGGCCAGATGGACGCACTGTTCGGCGAGATCGCACAGCGCTGGGGCAAGCTCGACACCTTGGTCCATTCGATCGCCTTCGCGCCGCGCGACGATCTGCACGGGCGGGTGATCGATTGCTCGGCCGAGGGGTTCGGGAAGGCGATGGACATCTCGGTCCACTCCTTCCTGCGCATGATCCGCCATGCCGAGCCGCTGATGCCGAACGGCGGCACCTGCATGACCGTGTCGTTCCACGGCGCAAGCCGGGTGGTCGAGCACTACAACGTCATGGGTCCGGTCAAGGCCGCGCTGGAATCGGCCGTGCGCTACGCCGCGGCCGAATTGGGGGCGAAGGGCATCTCCGTGCACGCGCTCTCACCAGGGCCGCTCAAGACGCGGGCGGCCTCGGGCATCGACAGCTTCGACGCGTTGCTGAACGACGCGGCCGCCCGCGCCCCGACGCATCACCTCGCCACCATCGACGATGTAGGAGCCTATGCCGCGTTCCTGGCTAGCCGCGAGGCCAGCAACGTGACGGGCAGCATCCATCCGATCGACGGTGGCTACAGCATCCTCGGTTGAGGGAGTGCACGATGATGACCTCCACGCCTTTCGCCCAGGCAGAGCGGACCATACAGCCGGTCATCGACCTGGCCACCAAGGCCCCGGCCGAGCACATGGCCGAGGTCGTCTCGACCTTCGCCGCCGCCAGCGAGGCCGCCGATCTGGTGATGCGCGCCGCCAGCAAGCACGCGATGTCGATCTCGTCCAACCACAAGCATCGCGCGCGCCACACGCTGGATGACCTGCAGTCGGTGCTGTCCGACCTGCCGAAGGCGGAAAAGAGCCGCCAGCCCGCCTTCGCCCTGGCGGCCTATCTGCGCGACGTGGCCGAGCGCTGCATCCTGACGATGGATGCGCTGCGCGAACGGGGCGACATCTTCCTGGAGCATGAGGGAAAGGGCTGCCCGCCCGTCCTCGCCTACGACTTCGAGAAGGTGATGGACGGCAGGGACATGCCGCATCCCTGCAACTACGAGCTGTTGCACATCCTACCGCCCGAGGGCGGCCAGGTGCGGGGGTGGAAGCGACCCTATGTGATCGTCGATCCGCGCGCCGGCCACGGGGGCGGGATCGGCGGCTTCAAGCCGGACAGCCAGGTCGGCGTGGCGCTGGCCGACGGCCATCCGGTCTATTTCGTCAACTTCAGGCGCGATCCTGAGCCGGGGCAGACCCTGGCCGACGTGACACGCGCCGAGGCGGCCTTTGTGCGCGAGGTCATCCGCCGCCATCCCGACAGCCCGCGCCCGGTCGTCACCGGCAACTGCCAGGGCGGCTGGGCGACGCTGCTGCTGGCCGCGACCAATCCCGACCTGACCGGGCCGATCGTCATCAACGGCGCGCCGGTCGCCACCTGGTCCGGCGAGGTCGGCACGAACCCGATGCGCTACAACGGCGGCATCTTGGGCGGCACGTGGCAGCCGATGTTCTGGTCCGACATCGGCGGCGGCGTGTTCGACGGCGCCCATCTCGTGATGAATTTCGAGACGCTGAACCCCAGCCGCAACTTCTTTCGCAAGTACTACGACCTGTTCGACGCGCCCGACACCGGGCGACAGCGGTTCCTCGAGTTCGAGCGCTGGTGGGGCGGCTTCTTCCTGTTGAACGAGGCCGAGATCCACTGGATCGTCGAGCAGCTCTTCATCGGCAACCGGTTGACCAAGAACCGGGCGCAGCTCGAACCCGGCCGGCCGATCGACCTGAAGCGCATCCAGGCGCCGGTGATCGTGTTCACCAGCCACGGCGACAACATCACGCCGCCGCAACAGGCGCTGAACTGGATCGTCGACACCTATGCCAACGAGCAGGAGATCCGGATCCGCGGCCAGCGCATCGTCTACATGGTGCATCCCGAAGTCGGCCATCTCGGCATTTTCGTCTCCTCGCGGATCGCCAAGAAGGAGCATACCGAGGTCGCCTCGACCATGAAGACCATCGAGGCCTTGGCGCCTGGCCTCTACGAGATGTGCGTCGACGCGGTCGAGGGCGACGGCACGCAGAAGCGCTATCTCGTCAGCTTCGTCGAGCGCAGCTTCAACGACATCCGCGCCCTGGACGATGGGCGCGAGGACGAGCAGGCGTTCGGCGCCGTCGCCAGGGCATCGGAACTGCAGGCCGAGCTTTACGACATCTACCTGCGCCCGCTCGTGCGCGCCGTCGCCAACCGCCATCTGGCAGAGGCGGCACGGGCCTTCCATCCGCTCCGTCTGCAGCGCGCCATGCTATCGTCGCAGAACCCGTTCATGGCGCCGGTGACGGCAATGGCCCGCAGCATCCAGAACAGCCGGCACGACGCGGGAGGTGACAACGCCTTCCGACGGGTCGAGCATGTGTCCGCAGACCTGGTCGAGCAGTGGCTCGACATGGGTCGCGACCTGCGCGATGCGCTCTACGAGAGCCTGTTCTACACGCTCTGGGGCGGTCCGGTGGCACGGGCCTTCGGCGCCTCGCGCGCCGAGCGCCGGTCGCTGAAGTCGCAGGACGAGGTGCGCGGCCTGCCGGAGGTGCAGCGCGCACTCATCCACATCGAAAGCGGCGGTTTCGTCGAAGCGGTGATCCGGATGCTCGTCCTGCTGGCCGAGAACCGCGGCAATGTCCGACGCGACCGTCTGGAACGCTCCTCGCGGGTGCTGACACAGGACGAGCCGTTCCGCTCGCTCGACATGGAAAGCCGGGCGCGGATCATCCACGAGCAGACGCTGATCGCGACCTTCGAACCGGATGCGGCGATCGCCGGTTTGCCGGCTCTGCTGCCGAGCGCGGCCGAGCGTGAGCGCGCCGCGGCGGTGGTGCAGTACATCCCCGGACGGATCGACGAGATGGCGCCCGGCACGCTCGCGATGCTGCAGCGTTTCCGCGATGTGCTCGGCCTCGCGCCGGCGACCGAAGACGTCACCGAGGACCCGCTGGCCGAACCCGCCGGGGCCGGGGCGGCGGCGCAATGAAGATCGTCGAGAACCGCCCGTTCGACGAGCTTTCGGTCGGTGACGAGGCGAGGCTGGAGCGGGTCTGCACCGAGGACGATTTCTATGTCTTCGCCAACGCCTCGGGGAACCACAACCCGCTGCACCTGGCGCAGCACGACGGCGACGACGACGGGCGGCCCGAGGCGGTCGCGCCGTCGATGTGGGTCGGCTCGCTGATCTCGGCGGTCCTCGGCAACATTCTGCCGGGCGCCGGCACACTCTATCGCCGGCAGAGCTTCGAGTTCGTCGAGCGTGCCCATGCCGGGGACGATCTGGTGGCAAGCGTCCGGGTCGCCGAGAAGCGCCCCGATGGCGAGGTCGTTCTGGCAACCAGCGTCACCCGCAAGACCGACGGGGCGACGATCCTGACCGGCGAGGCCGTCGTCGTGGCCCCGCGCCGGAAGATGTCGTTCGAAGACCTCGAGGTCCCCGGCCTGATCGTGCAGCGCCACCGACATTTCGAGGCGCTGATCAGGCAGGCCGAGCCCCTGGATCCGATCCCGACCGCGGTGGTGGCGCCGGAGGAGCCGAATTCGCTCGGCGGCGC
>JBCCSW010000126.1:0-10498 GCA_039199465.1 Pseudomonadota bacterium | reverse complement strand
GCACAGGCGGTACGATTGCGGGCCCCACTGCCCGGTCGCGGCGACGATGGACCGCTTGTCGGGCAAATGGGCGGGCTCGATCCTGTTCCTGCTGGCCGAGGCGCCGGCCCGTTTCAACGTGCTGCGTCGCCTGCTCGGCGATCTGCCGGCCCGCTCGCTGACCGATCAGTTGCTGGCATTGGAGGAGCGGGGTCTCGTCTCGCGAAGCGTGGGCGCTGGGCGACCGCCCGCCGTCACCTATGCGCTGACCGAGGAGGGTGCGCGGTTGTTGCCGGTGCTCGAAGCGATGGCGGATTACGGCGTGGGCTGGTTGGTGCGGAGCGGCATCGACATGCCCGACGACCGCAGCACAAGGACGCGGCGCGATGCGCTTGAGGCCGGCGAGTAGACCTCAGGACGAGGGGATCGAGGCGCAGCCGTCGCCCTGATGGCGCCAGATCGTCATGTTGGACGCTTGTTCGCACCGCGAAGTCACGGGCCGCCGATTGATCATCAGACAGGCCGTCTGACCGATCTCGACACGATCGCCATCACTGTCGGTGCAGTAACAGTCAGGGTAGCTGTAGCCCTGCTTTGCTGGCGGCCGTTCATATGCCAGGCGTGCATTACCCTCCTCTGCGAGGGCGGGCCCGGTGACGACTGCAAACATCAACGTCAAGATCGCGGCTCTCATAGAGGTAGGGTACACGCCGGTTTTCTAGGTGCAAGTGCTCAATACGTGACAGCGCCGCTTATTGACCGGGCCGGCGGCGAGCCGTAAGCGCGCGCGGATGCTGCCGGAAGACAGACTGGATGAGATCCTAGCCCGCGCCGAGTATCTGGAGGCGCGCATGGCGAGCGTCGCGGATGCGCGCGACATCGCCGCGCTGGGCCGCGATTACGCGGCGCTGCGCCCCGTGGTCGAGAAGATCGCCGCCTGGCGTGCGGTGCGCGAGGCCCGCGCCGAGGCGGAGGCGATGCTGGCAGATCCCGAGATGCGCACGCTCGCCCGCGACGAACTGGCCGAGATCGATGAAAAGCTGCCTCTGTTGGGGCATGAGCTGCGCCTCGCCTTGATCCCGCGCGACGATGCGGACGACCGGGCGGCGATCCTCGAGATCCGCCCCGGCACCGGCGGGGACGAGGCCGCGCTGTTCGCGGCCGATCTGATGCGGATGTACAGCCGCTATGCCGACCTCAAGGGATGGCGGGTCGAGATGCTGTCCGAGGCTGGCGGCGATCTTGGCGGGCTGAAGGAAGGCGTGGCGGCGATCCGCGGCGAGGGCGTCTTCGCGCGGCTGAAGTTCGAGAGCGGCGTGCATCGGGTGCAGCGCATCCCGGTCACGGAATCGGGCGGGCGCATCCACACCTCGGCCGCGACCGTCGCCGTGCTGCCCGAGGCCGAGGAGGTCGATGTCGAGATCCGCCCCGAGGACCTCCGCATCGACACCATGCGTGCCTCGGGTGCGGGCGGGCAGCATGTGAACACCACCGACAGTGCGGTGCGGCTGACCCATGTCCCGACCGGGATCGTGGTGACCGCCTCGGAGAAGTCGCAGCATGCGAACCGGGCGCGCGCCATGGAGGTGCTCCGCGCCCGTCTGTTCGATGCGGAGCGTCGACGCGCCGATGCCGAGCGCGCGGCCGACCGGAAGGGACAGGTCGGCTCTGGCGATCGTTCGGAACGGGTCCGCACCTACAACTTTCCACAGGGACGCCTAACCGATCACCGCATCGGCCTCACGCTCTACCGGCTGGAGCAGGTGTTGGACGGCGATCTGGACGAGGTGGTCGATGCCCTGACCGCCGCCGACCAGGCCGCGCGTCTGGCGGCCGAGGGGCTGTAGGGGGCATGCACGAGCCGTCGCGAGATGCGGCGATCGCGGAGGCGGCGCGCCGGCTGGCAGCCATCGGCGTGCCGGACGCGGCCCGCGACGCCCGGCTGATCGCACGCTGGGCGACGGGTCACGATGCGGCGGGTCTGGTCGCAGCAGGCGACGGCGCCATGACGGCCGAGGAGGCGCGCCGCTTCCAGGCCGCCGTCGCTGCACGCTGCGCCCGCCAGCCCATGGCGCAGATCATCGGTCAGCGCGAGTTCTGGGGGCGCAGTTTCCGGGTCACGCCGGATGTCCTGGATCCCCGGCCGGAAACCGAGACGCTGATCGCCGCGGCGCTGGGGTGTCGGGTTGCGCTGCCGAAGGCCGCCCGGGTCATCGACCTCGGCACAGGAACAGGCTGCATTCTGCTCACGCTGCTTTCTGAATGGCAGCAGGCGACGGGTCTCGGAACGGATCTCTCGCCTGCGGCCCTAGCGGTCGCGCGCGCGAATGCCGAGGCACATGGCCTACAGCGCCGCGCGGCCTTTGCCGAGGGTTCCTGGTGGGATGGCGTCAGCGGCGAGGCGGATCTCGTCGTCTCGAACCCACCCTATGTGACCGCCGCAGAGTGGGCCGGGCTGGCGCCCGAAGTGCGGCTGCATGAACCGCGGACGGCGCTCGTCCCCGATCCGGATCCGGAACGAGACGGCCTTGCCGCATATCGGACGATCCTCGATGGCGCGCCGTCGCGGCTGCGGCCGGGCGGCTGCGTCCTGGTCGAGACGGGTGCGGGGCAGGCAAAGGCAGTGGCATCCCTTGCGACACGCGCCGGCCTTCACGATGTAGCAACCCACAGGGATTTGGATGGGCGCGAGCGGGTGGTGAGCGCCCGGGCGTCGGGCGGACCGCGTCCCGCCCTGTGACATTGACCAAAAAACGTGGATATTCGTGCAGAACGCCGTTGTCGGACACGACGTCGCGGCATAAAAGGGAGCGGCGGAGGGGCTGGCATCGATTGATGACGCGACCCGACACTGCAGCAGGGCCTGTGTGACCAATGGCGGTCTAGCGAGCCTTCAGATCTCGAACCTGACCTTACCGCGATGAAGGCGGTGCCGCCGGCTCGGCGGAACGGTCGTCAAAGTCCGAGCGTGATGAGACCAGCACAGAAACAGAACCGGGCGCGCGGGCGCGGCAACCGGAAGGGCGGGAACGGCGGTAACAACGTCAATCGCGTCTACGAGAGCGCCGGGCCCGAGGGCAAAGTCCGCGGCACGCCGCAGCAGATCGTCGAAAAGTATCTGAGCCTCGCCCGCGATGCGCAGACTTCGGGCGATCGCGTGACGGCGGAGAACTTCCTGCAGCATGCCGAGCACTATCAGCGCATCCTCTCCGCTGCCCTCGGCGCTCAGGCGGAACGTCGCGAAGCGGCCGCCCAGGACGACGATGACGACGATGATCGCGTGGCAGCGCAGGGCGTGAACGGTCAGGCCAACGGCCATGACAGCGCCGAGCGTGATGAGGACAGCGTCGATGCGCAGGGCGGCGAGAACGGTGGCGATGGCCGGCGTCGCGGGCGTCGCGGTCGTCGCAGCAACGGCGAGAACGGGCTCGATACCGAAGGCGGGCGCAGCATGAACGGCGATGCCGGCCCGGTCGGCAACGGCCACGACCAGAACGGGATCGACCCGCGTGACGGTGCCGACCCGCGCGATGCCGCCGCGATCGGTGGTTTCGATACGATCGAGCCGGAGGATGGCCTGGCAGGGCCGCAGAGCCTGGTCGAGGATGACGCACCCGCGCCGCGCCGACGCCGCAGCCGACGGCGCGAAACCGGCGATGCAGCCGAGGCCACCGCATCGGGCGACGGGCCGGCCGAAGACAGCGCGGCGGCAACAGGCGACGAAGCCTGACGCGCGCGCCTTTCCCCAGGCGCCGGCGGACGGTACTGGCCGGGGCGCGCCATTCAGTCCTGGAGGGCTGCAGCGAGCGCCAAGAACTCGTCGAGTGACAGCGTCTCGGCCCGCCGGGTTGCGTCGATCTCGGCGGCAGCCAGCAGCGCCGCGGCGTCGCCGAGAGGTTTAAGCGACTGCCGCAGCATCTTGCGCCGCTGACCAAAGGCGGCGGCGGTGACACGTTCCAGTGCCCGCGGCGGCACGTCGCGTCGCGGCGCGGTGGGCTCGATGCGGATGATCGCCGAGGTCACCTTGGGTGGCGGTGTGAAGGCCCTGGGGCCGACCTCGAACAACAGCCGTGCTCGGGCGCGCCACTGCGCCAAGACCGCAAGCCGTCCGTAATGCGCCGAGCCGGGCGGGGCGGTGATGCGCAGCGCCACCTCGCGTTGGAACATCAGCGTCAGGGATTGCCATGGCGGCGGCCAGTCGGGCGGGCTCAACCAGCGCACCAGCAGCTCGGTGCCGATATTGTAGGGCAGGTTGGCCGCGACCCGGACAGGCCCCTCGACGCCGGCGAGCGGTGGCAGGGCGAGCGCGTCGCCGGAAACCACCTCCAGACGGCCTGGATAGGCCGCGGCAATCTCCTCCAACGCGCTCAGACAGCGCTGGTCGCGCTCGACCGCGACAACGCGCGCCGCGCCCTCGGCAAGCAGCGCCCGCGTCAGGCCGCCGGGGCCGGGACCGATCTCAAGGATCGTGGCGTCGTCCAGCGGGCCCGCGGCGCGCGCGATTCGCCGAGTGAGGTTGAGATCCAACAGGAAATTCTGGCCGAGCGCCTTGCGCGCTGCCAGGCCATGGGCCGCGATCACGTCGCGAAGCGGCGGCAGGCCGTCCTCGGCCAGCGCCATCAGATCGGCGTCATCAGACTGCCCATCGCAACGTCCGTCAGACCGTCGCGACCGGCCTGCGGGCGGCCAGCCTGCCGGCAAGGCGCAGCGCTTCGATCAGGCTGGTCGGATCGGCCCGTCCGGTGCCCGCGATATCGTAGGCCGTGCCGTGATCGGGCGAGGTGCGCACGAAGGGCAGGCCGAGCGTCACGTTCACGCCGCGGTCGAAATCCAGCGCCTTGACCGGAATGAGCGCCTGATCGTGATACATCGCCAGCGCGACGTCGAAGCGGGCGCGGGCCTTGGCGTGGAACAGCGTGTCGCCCGGATGCGGCCCGGTCGCGTCGATTCCCATGGCGCGCAGCCTCTCGATCGCGGGGGCGATGACCTCGATCTCCTCGCGGCCCATGGCGCCGGCTTCGCCAGCATGGGGATTGAGACCCGTCACAGCGAGGCGCGGCGCCGCGATGCCGAAGTCCCGCCGCAGCGCGGCATCCGTGATCTCGGCCGTCTCGACGATCAGCGCCTCGCTCAACAGGGCCGGAACGCGCGCCAGCGGCTCGTGGATGGTCACCGGCACGACCCGCAGCGAGGGGCCTGCGATCATCATCACGGTACGCGCCACCGCGCCCAGGCGGGCGAGGAATTCGGTATGGCCCGGATCGGCGAAGCCGGCGCCGTCATAGAGGACCTTCTTGTTGATCGGGTTGGTGACCACGCCACCGACCGCCCCCCGGGTCGCGAGCGCCACCGCCCGCTCGATCGCGCGCACCGTGGCGGGGGCGTTGGCGGGCTGCGGCCGTCCCGCTGTCGCCGGCTCGGCCAGCCTCTCGGCCAGCACGGGAACGGCCTTCGGGAACACCGCGGCCGCCTCGACCGGATCGGCGATCTCGACCACGGGCGCCGTGCCGATGCTTCTCAGCCAGTCAGGATCGGCGATCGTGCAGAAGGCGGGCAGCGTCGGATCGGCCATTCCAGCCGACCAGGCCGCTAACGCGATCTCGCCACCGATGCCGCTGGGATCGCCCATGGTCAGGGCGAGCGGCAGGGCGGCATCGGCGGGCATCAGCGCTGCTCGATCAGCGCGTCGCGCTTCAGTTCCTGCAGCAGGCCCTCGGCAAGGCGGTTGGCCTGCTGGTTGATCAGATCCTCGCGCACGCGGGCGCGCAGCTCCGGATCGCTGATGTCGACATCCTCCCCGCCGATGCGGCGCCGCTCGTCCAGCCAGATCAGCGTGACGCCGCCCGGTACCTGGATTGGCTGCGAGACATCCCCGGGCTCCAACCCCGCCAGCGCCTCGCGCGCGCCCGCCGGCAATTGGCTGGCCTGCATCCAGCCGATATCGCCGCCCTCCGACGCCGTTGCCGCACGCGAGAGGCGGCGCGCCGCGTCCTGGAACGCCTCGCCGGTCGTCGCCTCGCTGCGGATCTCTTCGGCCAGCGCCAGCGTCGCCGACAGGTCGCGCCCCTCGCCGACCGGCAGGCCGATCTCGAAGAGCCGGACCTCGATGCGTTCGATCCCCGCCGCCAAGGAAATCTCGCGGTCGATCTCGGCGTCCGAGGGATTGATGCGCCGACCGAAGCGGCCGCGGACGAAGCCTTGCCAGGCCGCGCGCGGGGCCGCGAAGTCGCGGATCGCGCTCTCGGTAATGCCCTGGTTCGACAACACCGTGCGCAATTCGTCCGGCGAGACCTGCAGGCGGGCCGCAAGCTGGCCGAAGTTCTCCTCGATCGCGGTGTCGTCCGGCGCGAAGCCCGAGCGGGTCGCGGCCTGCAGCCTGATCGTGTCGTCGATCAGCGCACCGAGCGCCGTCTCCTGCAACGCCTCGATGCTGGCGGCCTGGAAACCCAGCAGGCGAAGCAGGCGCGCACGCTGCGCCACGTCGAAGGCGGTGATCACGGTGTCATTGACCACCGCGACCGGCCGGAAGGGCGTTGCGCCCCCGTCCTGTGCGCCCCCGTCCTGTGCGCCCCCGTCCTGTTGGGCGCCGCCGTCCTGCGCAGCGGCGGGTGTCAGCGTGACCGACACCATGGCCATCACGGTCGCGCAGGCCGCAACCACGCCCCGCAGGGAATAAAGAACTCCGGCCATAGACCGTCTCCTGGAACTCATACCGTCGGGGGGCGCCTGGCCCCGCGGTGATACGTCAGTTGTCGCCGATCCCGCCGCCCGGTCGGCCGATATCGCCCGCGCCGAACAGGCCCCTGGGCTGCGCGCCCGTGCCGAGGGTCAGGAGCCGGACCTGGAAGCCGACTGATGTACTGGCCGGTGAGTCCTCGGAAGAGGCAAAGCGCCGCTTCGCGATGAGGTCGACCGCGCAGCATTCGTTCGCATAGGACACGCCGCCGCCGACTTCAACGAACTCGTCCTCCTCCAGATCACGCTGCATATAGCCCTGGATGCCCCATTCGTCGGTCACCTGGATCTGCGCAAGCGAGGTCACCTCCTGACGGTCGTCCTCGGCTCCTGCCTCGGGGATCGCCTCCAAGAAAGCATAGCCGATCGACACCGAGGCTGGGCCGTAGTCGACCTCCAGCGACGCCTCGTTGCGGTTCAGCTTGAACTCGTCGTCGAAGCGAAGCCGGTTGCGGAGGCTCACGATATCGGTGAAGCCGATCCGCCAACCGAGGACATAGTCGGAGCGATCGCCGTTCAGCCCCGAGCCGACATCGAACTCGTCGGCATCGGCAAAGCGGAAGATCCGTCCGCCATCGGCCGAAAAGGTGATCCCGTCCTCGCTCAGCCGTTCGTAGCGGAGGCCGAGCGTGAAGCGCGGGCCCTCCTCGACCGCATCGAGGCCGCTGAACCGGTCGATATCGAACAGCGAGAGCTCGTCGAACTCGGTCTGGAGGCTGTCCTCGTTGGTGAAGTCCTCGTTGTTGAGGTCGAACGGCGTCGCTTCGAAACGGACCAGCGGCTCGATCACATGCACGCCGGTCACGGTGTCGTCGCTGATCAGCGGGAAACGCGCCTCGACACCGCCGAGGGGCACGACCCGCGCATTGGCCTCGTCGCTGAAGTCGCTCGAGCCGGCATCGTCGAAGGTCAGGAACAGATCGCCGCGCAGGCTGGCAAAGCCGCGCAGGACCAGCCCAGGGCTGGTGATCCACTCACGCTCCCAATCCGCGCCGAGCGTGACGCGCGTCGTGTCGCTGCCGATGTCGCGCAGCAGCGTCTGGGTGTTCATGAAGAAGCCGAGCCGGCCGTCGACCAGCGGATCGTCGAACTCGTAGCGGGCATCGACGCGTGGGATGACCGTGGGGATCGGGCCCGAGGGTTCGTCGTCGCGCAGCGACTGGAAATAGATCCCCTCGACATCGAAGAAGTGGTCGCGCTCGTAGCCGCGCAGGAACACCGAGGAGGTCAGCCGATCCTCGTTCGAGATGTCGAAGAAGCGCAGATAAGCGTCGTCCGACGTGGCGATGATGTCCCAGCCGAACTCCGCCGTGTCGCCCAACGCCGAGACGTCGAAGCTTGCATCGGTGTCGACATGGCCCTGCAGCCGCGCATCGCCGGTATAGTCGGTCTGCACGATCGAGCCGCGGAAACGCAGGTCGCCGAAATCGAAGGCCCGGCGCAGCTCGCCGTCCAGGACGATGCCGTCCTCTGAGGTGATGAAGGGCTGGAACAGGAAATCCGTCGACGGGTCGATCGCCCAGAAGAACGGCACCCGGACGCCCAGGCCGTAGGTGCTGCTGTCGGTGACGCTGGGCACCAGGAAGCCGGTGGCGCGCTCGACCGTCGGATCGGGGTGGCTGAAGAACGGCAGCCAGGCCACCGGCACGCCGAACACGTCGAAGGTCGCGTTCTCGTAGTGGATGGTGCGTTCCTGCTCGTCATGGATCACCCGGCGCGCGCGGATGCGCCAGAGCGGCGTGGGGTCGTCCACGCAGACGTCGCAGGGGCTGTAGACGGCGCGCGACAACGTGTTGTAGCGCCCGTCCACCCGGCGTGCCTCGACCGCGGCGAGGCGGGCGGTGGAGCCCTGTCGCGGCTGGTCGTCTTCCAGAACGCTCGTCGCGATCACGCTCTGCGCGCCGAGGACGATGCCGTCATAGAGCTCGGCATCAATATCGGCGGCGTCGGCATAGACCGTCGTCCCGGTCGGATCGCGCAGCACGATCGAGCCTTCGGCCGAGATCCGCCCGGTATTGCTGTCATAGACGATGCGCTCGGCCGTCAGCGTGCGTGGGCCGTAGAAGACTTCGACCGATCCCTCGGCCGTGACGGTGCCTGCATCGCTGTCATAGGTCACGGAATCGGCAATCAGGGCGACCTGGCCCGGATCGGCATCCACGCCGTCCAGAAACGCCCCGGGACCCTGGGTCGCGACCGGACGGGGCCCGCCCGCACCCTGGGCCGATTTCGAACTGCCGACGATGCCTGTCCCTTTGGTGTCGGTGTCCGCCACCGTGCGGCGGACCGTGCGCGCGATCCTGTCCGCCGTCTCGCCCGCAGCGGTGGATGGTCCGGCGTCCGAGATCGCCCTCGCCGCGGTTTCGGCCGATTTGGGTGCGGGCGAGGCGGCTTCCGTGGTCGCTGCCGCGCTGAAGGCCGCCGTTTGCCGCACGCTTGGCATCGGTGCCGTGATCGGTGAGGCAACGGTGTCCGTCGACAGGGCGGGCCGGGCAGCAGGCATCGGCGCCGTTTCGGTGGACAGCCAGGCCTCGCCGCTACCCTGCGCACTGGCGCCACCAGCAAGGATCAGCGCCACCGCCCCGACCCGGGCACCGACCCGGGCCCCGACCTTGGCCCCGATCTGGGCACCCACGCGGGCCCCGACATTGGCCCCGATCTGGCCCAGACGGGCGTTGCCGGGTCGGATGGCACCCTTGCCGCGACGTGGCGAGGCGCGGCTGCCCGACCCTTGGCTGGCGGTGATCGGCACGCGGTTGTCCTGCCCCTCTCACATCGGTCGCCCTGGACGCTGACGCCGACTTTCTGGCCGTGACGCTAGCCGTCCTCGACGTGCAAGAGAAGCCCGAGCGCAAGCAATGCGCCCGAGGCCGGGGGCGCCCATGCCGCGACCGTGACAGGAATGGTACCCGTCGCGCCCAGCGCCTGCGCCAGATCGGACAGGAAGAAGTATCCGAACCCCGTCACCACGCAGGCCAGCGCCATGATCCCAAGCCCGCCAAGGCGCGAGGGCCGCATGGAAAACGCCGCGCCGATCATCACCATCGAGGCGAAGACCAGCGGCGAGGAGACCAGGTTGTGCCAGTGCAGCTTGTGCCGGTCGGCCGACAGTCCCTGTTCCTCCAGAACGCTGATAAAGCTCGGCAGAGACCAGAAGCCGATCGTCTCGGGCGGCGCAAAGCTCTCGATGATCCGCTCGGGCGTCAGGTCGGTCGGCAGGCGAACCATGTCCAGCGTCTCGGCCAGCGGTCCCTCGCCGGGGTCGGGACGCGCAGGCGGCCCGCCATCGCGACCGCCACCGCCATCGCGACCGCCACCGCCATCGCCATCGCCAACGGCACCCTCGGCCGGTTCGGGGCCCTGGCGCGCCGTATCCCCGTTCAGCCGCCAGCGCTGCACCGCGTTCATGCGCCATGCCCCAGGCTCTAGCACCGCGGTGCGCGCCTCCATCCGCTCGACCAGGTCGTCGTTGTCGCGAAACCGGAAGACCGAGACCGACCAAAGGCGCCCGACCCCGCGCGAGGCGCGCTCGGCCCGGATGAAGGTCTGAACGTCCTGCCCGTCGAAGCGCCCGGTCTGGCGCAGCCAAAGCCCGCTCGACGACACCGACAGCGAGGAGGAAGAGCGGCCGAAATACTTCGCCTCAAGCGCTTCGAACCGGCCGGCCATCGAGGCGGCGACCGGGTTGTAGACCGAAAAGGCCAGCACGCCGAGGCCCGCCGCCGTCAGCACCGCCGGCCCGAGGATCCCCCAGGCCGAGACGCCGGCCGCCCGCGCGACGGTG
>JBCCSW010000125.1:0-10521 GCA_039199465.1 Pseudomonadota bacterium | reverse complement strand
CTCTGGACCAAGGGCGCCCAGTACAAGAACGAGGTCTATGTGCTGCCGAAGCACATGGACGAAAAGGTCGCGACGCTGCACCTGAAGAAGCTGAACGCCAACCTCACCAGGCTGAGCGGCGAGCAGGCCGAGTATATCGGCGTGACGCCCGAGGGCCCGTTCAAGCCGGACACCTACCGCTACTGACGCGGTCCGGTCGTGCCCCGAGGTTTGTGGGGGCACGACGGTTTGCGCGGAAAGGTAGCGTCGG
Source organism: Pseudomonadota bacterium (assembly GCA_039199465.1). Taxonomy (GTDB): domain Bacteria; phylum Pseudomonadota; class Alphaproteobacteria; order Rhodobacterales; family Rhodobacteraceae; genus Thermohalobaculum. The sequence continues at coordinate 10,271 of JBCCSW010000125.1, read as the reverse complement.
CGTGCCGCTCTACGACGGTCGTTATTCGGGGTCGCGGGCAGCACTTATCTCGGCCAGTCTCATGCCCCGGACCCTTCCAGTGCTGTGCGACCGCTGAACGAGGAAGAGCGTCGTTTTCGCGTGCTCGATGGCGATTACGGAAGTGAACAGCCAACGCCGATCTCTAGCCATAGGCGGACATGGTGCGTTGCAGGCGAGAACCCGGCGGGTGACGTCGTCATCGGCCATCTCGTCGAGACTGTGGAATAATGGAGACTGACTATGACCACGCCCGGCCGTATCGTCGGCATCGGCAACGCCCTCGTCGACGTCCTGGTGCAGGTCGACATGGACGTGATCAAGCGCCACGCCCTGAACCATGGCGGCATGCACTTGGTGGACGGGTTGGCGGCGAGCGCGCTTTATGACGAGGTAGGACCCGGCGTGATGCAGTCCGGCGGCTCGGTCGCCAACACCATCGCGCATCTCGCCGTGGACGGTCATGCGACCAGCTTCATCGGCCGGGTGGCCGAGGACAGCCTCGGCCAGGCCTTCGTCGCCGATCTTGCGCGCCTCGGCGTCGACTGCCCGTCATCGCCGCTCAGCAATGGTGCCGGCACTGGGCGCTGCGTGATCCTGGTCACGCCGGGCGGCGAGCGGACGATGAGCACGTTTCTGGGCGCGGCGCAGGTCGTGGCCGCAGGCGATGCCGCCTCGATCCCGGACGACGCCGCGATGGTGGTCGTCGAGGGCTATCTGTTCGACGCACCGGAGGGCGGAGCGGCGTTGATCGCCGCGGCCGAGCGGGCGCGTGCGATCGGCGCCAAGGTCGTGCTGACCCCGTCCGATGCCGGCTGCGTGGGCCGCCATCTGGAGGCCATGCGCAGCTTCATCCAGGCGCCCTGCGATGTGCTGATCGGCAACGAGGCCGAGATGATCGCGCTCTCCGGTGCCAAGTCCGCGGCCGAGGCGCTGGACTGGGCGGCGGGCCATGCCGAGACGGCGGTCGTGACCCTCAGCGAACGGGGCGCGATGGCGGCGCAGGGCGCGCTGCGCGCCGCCGTGCCCGCCCTGCCGGTCGAGGTGGTGGTCGACACCACCGGCGCCGGCGACGCCTTCGCCGCGGGTTTCCTGGGTGCGCTCGCCCGCGACGGCGATATCGAGGCCGCGTGCCATGCGGGCTGCGCCGTCAGCGCAAAGGTCATCACCCATCTGGGGGCCCGCGATCACGGCGCGCTCTAGCGCTCGGCTTGGGCCGTTCCGTGATCCGCTGCTCATGCGCGTGGCTGATCGTTGCTTGCAACCTCTGCCGATCACGAAGCGCTGCTTCAGGCATGGCTAGGCGGGGCAGGGCGTCGCTTGCGGCGCCGCGAGACGACGTCTCGCCGGATTGCTTGCAGACCCGGCTGATGGGCCGTACCCGAGCGTTATCACCTTTCTGATGAGGGCGCAGCCAGTGGGGCGGGAATGGCCGGCGAAACACTTGGCAGTGACGAGGTCGAGGCGATCGCGGTCGACGCGTTGATCCGCGCCGGCGTCGCCCGCAGCAATGCCGCCGCCGTCGCCCGTGGCGTTGCCGCAGCCGAGGCCTTTGGCATGGCGCGCTGGGGCTTCGCCTCGGTCCCCGCCCTGGCAGATGCCGTCGAGCGCGGTCTGGTCGACGGCGCGGCCCGCTGCCGGGTCACCCGCCCACGCCTCAGCCTGGTCCTTGCCGATGCGGCCGGCGGCTTCGCCGAGCCCGCGATCGAGGCCGCGATGGAAGACCTCGCCACTGCGGCGCGCGAGACCGCGGTGGCGATCCTCGCCGTCAGGGACGCCGCCGCCTCCGGCTGGCTCGGCAGCACTGTCGAAGCCCTGGCCACGCGTGGCTTGGCCGGCCTCGCCATCGCTGCCGCGCCGCGATCGGACAGTTCGATGGGCGGCAGCGCGCAGCCCGTTCTGGGCCTGCCCGACCGTTCCGGTGATGGGGGTCGGATAGTCGCCTCCGGCGCAGTGGCTGGGGCGGAGACGTCCGATAGCGGCCTGCACGCCCTTGCCACCATCGTCGCGGCAGGCGTTGTCGATGCCGGTCAGATCATCATCGCCATCGATCCGGCGGCGCTGTCGTCGGGCCGTGCCCGGGCCGCACCGGTAGCTTTGTCGGGCGGACTGGCCGCGTTGTTGGGCGAGATCGGAGGCGCCCTGCAACCGCTGCAGCGTTACGCGGCCGGCGGAGAAGGCGTGGCGACGACCGAGGACGCTTCGGCCGCTGCCCGGCGCGGCGGCGACGGTTCATGATCAGCCAAGCCACGACGCCCGCAGTCGATCGGCCGTCCACGGCGGCGGGCGTGCTCGTCGTCGCGCTGTTCGTGGTCTCGATCCAAGATGCGATCGTGAAGGCGATCTCGGACGACGTCTCGCTATGGCAGTTCCAGGCGGTGCGCTCGGCGATCAACCTTCTCCTGCTGTTGGGCCTTGGCATGGTTTGGGCCGGCCGCGCCATGCGCTGGCCAAAGCGGTTGTGGGCGGTGGCGCTGCGCAGCCTGCTGCTGGTCATCACCATGGTGCTGTTCTTCGGCGCCATCCCCTTCCTGCCGCTCGCCGATGTCGCAGCGGGCGCGCATACCTTCCCGATCTTCGTCACACTCTTCGCCCTGGTCCTGCCGGGCGAGCGGGTGGGCTGGCGGCGCCTCTCGGCCGTCGGCGTGGGCATTATCGGCAGCCTGCTGGTGCTGCGGCCCGGATCCGCGGAGTTCTCGACGATGATGCTGATGCCGCTCTGTTCGGCGGTCAGCTTCGCGGGCTTCATCATCGTGACCCGCAGGCTCTGCCGCGAGGAGCATCCGCTCACCCTCTCCTATGGCGTGCTGGCGGGCTATGCGCTGACGGGCGGTATCGGCGTCGCCGTCCTGTCGACCATGCCGCAGCCCGGGCTGGCGGCCGAGTGGCCGTATCTGTTCACTGCGTGGCAGCCGCTGACCCTCACGGTCCTCGCGATCATCGCCTGCGCCTCGGTGCTGAACATCTCGGCGCAGCTTTGCATGACCTATGCCTATCAGCATGCCGAGAGCAGCTGGCTGGCCCCGTTCGAGTTCACCTATCTGCTGTTCGCCGTGCTGCTGGGCGGCTTCGTCTTCGGCGAGTGGCCGGACGGCCCTGCCATCGCGGGCATGCTGCTGATCGCCGCCGCCGGCACCGTGATCGCGCTGCGAGAGGAGGCGGTGACCGATCGCGTCCCCGACCGCACCGTCGGGCGGCGCTGACGCCGGCTGCAGCCCATGCTAGATCGCCCGCGACGGGGTCGGGCCGCGGTGCCCGGGGAGGGGACGACATGCTGAAGCTCGCGATCTTCGACGTCGATGGCACGCTGATCGACAGCCAGGCGCTGATCATCCGCGCAATGGAGGAAGCGCATGACGCCACCGCCATGCCGATGCCGCCGCGCGCGCGTGTGCTGTCGATCGTCGGCCTGTCGCTGGAGACCGCCTTCATGACGCTGCATCCGGGACTGGAGGCGGCGGCGCTAGACGCCCTGGTGCATCGCTACAAGGCGACGTTCACGCGGCTGCGCGCCTCAGGCGTCGACGATCCGCCGTTCTACGACGGGGCGCTGGACGCGCTTGCGCGGCTGGAGCGTGACGGTTGGTTGCTGGGCATCGCGACGGGCAAGGCGCGGCGCGGGCTGAACCATCTGCTCGACCGCCACGGTCTGCATGCGCGGTTCATCGCGACCCAGACCGCCGACGATGCGCCCTCCAAGCCGCATCCCGGCATGGTGCAGAACCTGCTGAGCGCAACGGGGGTCGATACCTGCGCCGCGGTGATGATCGGCGACACCTCGTTCGATATCGAGATGGGGCGCGCTGCGGGCGTGCGCGCGGTTGGTGTCGGCTGGGGCTATCACCCGCCCGAGGCGCTGCACGCAGCCGGCGCCGATGTGGTGATTCAGCACTATGGCGATCTGGATGCAGCGCTCGAGACGGCGCTCGCCAACGCGGCCTGAGCGATGCGGCGGTTCTGGCACGAGACGCAGATCATGCGCGTGGCCGAGGGTTTCGAGGTGGCGCTGGACGGCAAGCCGATCCGCACGCCCGGCAAGGCGGCGCTGGTGCTGCCCAACATGGCCGTGGCCGAGGCGATGCGCGACGAATGGGACGCGCAGGCAAGCGATGTCGATCCCCGCGCCATGCCGGTGACGCGCGCCGCCAATACCGCAATCGACCGCGTGGTGCCCAACGCGGTCGCGGTGGTCGGCGAGATCACTGCCTTCGGCGAGACAGATCTGCTCTGTTATCGCGAGCCGAAGCCAGCGGCGCTGGCGGCGCGACAGGCCGAGGGCTGGGACCCGCTGCTGGACTGGGCGGCGGGGCGGTATGGCGCGCGGCTGACGCCGTCGAACGGGGTTATGTTCTCGGCGCAGGACGGTGGCGCTGTCGCGGCGTTGCATGATGCGGTGGCCGGCTTCGATGCCTGGCGCCTGACCGCCCTGCATGAGCTTGTGACCCTGACCGGCAGCCTGGTCCTGGGCCTTGCCATCGCCGAGCGGCGGTTGGCGGCGGCCGAGGGCTGGCGCCTCAGCCGCATCGACGAGGACTGGAACATCGAGGAATGGGGCAAGGACGCCGAGGCGGCGGCTGCAGCGGCGGTGCGTGAGCGTGCGCTCTACGACGCCGCGCGCCTGATGGCCCTGCTGGAGGATGAGTGATGCGCTTTGGACGCCTGGTCTTGCCGATCGCCCTGTTGCTGCCGGGTCTCGCCACGGCTCAGCTGAGCGACCGGTTGGCCGGCGATGGCGTGGTGATCGGCGGTGACGACCGGGCGGCGAGCGCTGTGCCCGCCTGCGCGTTTGATGCCGGGCGCACCGTGCAGGTCTTCGCTCCGGTGGGCGGCGCGTGGCGGACCGGCTCGGCCAGTCTGGTGCGGATACCGGGCGGTGCGGGGCAGACGGTGTTCCTGACCGCGGCAAGCACGCTTTACGACGTCGCGGGCGATCGGTCGCGGCTGTTGGCCCCGCGCGGCGAGCTTCGCGTGGGCTTGGAGACCGCGCAGGGTGCCACCTGTCGGTTCGGGGGCATGCGCGTCGCCTGGACCCGGCTGATCCGCGCGGGCTGGCTGGAGGGCGCGCTGGCCGTCTTTCGCGTTGAGGACCACGACGCGGTCATGCGCGGCGCCGCGGCGCCCGGTCTGGCTGAGCCCGGCCAGTGTTCGGGGCAGGCAGTTGCGCTCTCCTCGATCCAGCAGGGCGTGGTGCGTGACCGGGCGATCCGGCAAGCATGCCGGATCGTCGCGATGCCGGGCGATCCGGCGGGGCGCGGCATGCTGATCGGCCATGACTGCGACGCGGGACAGGGTGCCGTCGGCGGTGCGCTGAGCTGCCGGGCGGGCGCTGACCTGGCCGCAGTCGGCGTGCATGCCGGCGGCACCACGTCAGGCGCGCTGAACGTCGCCGTAAAGCTGACGCCTGCGATCATCGCCGAGATCGCGGCGATCACGCCGCCCTGACATGGCTGTCGCCGTGGCGGGAGCGTCCGTGAAAGCGCCGGGGCCTCAGGCCCGCGCGCGCCGCCGCCGCCGGCCCTCCCCCTCGCCCGCCGGTGCCTCCCAGCGCGGGTTGGGCAGGGTCGCAACGGTGGCGAGGTTCGGATAGTCGGCGGTCTTATGCGGCACCGCCATGGCGGCCACGAAATGCTCTTGGAAGCGGGGTTCGACCGCGGTCTCCACCTTCTCGATCGCGCCCACGGTCCGCTCGATCGCCCGCCGCTCACCGATGTTCAGCAGCGCGATGCGCGCCCCGGTACCGGCCGCGTTGCCGGCCGAGGTGACGGCGTCGAGCGGGCAATCGGGGATCATGCCCAGGATCATCGCGTGCTTAGGTGAGATATGGGCGCCGAACGCGCCCGCCAGCACGACCCGGTCGACGGCATCGACGCCGATCTGGTCCATCAGCAGCCGCGCGCCGGCATAGAGCGCGGCTTTCGCGAGCTGGATCGCGCGGATGTCGTTCTGCGTCACCGTCACCAGCGGTCCGTCCGACGCGCGCCCGTCATGCAGCACATAGGACCAGGTGCGCCCGTCGCGGATCACGCGCGCGCCGAGCGCCGTGTCCGGGCCGATGGCCCCGTCGGCATCGACGATGCCGGCCAGCCGCATCTCGGCTATGGCCTCGATGATGCCCGAGCCGCAGATCCCGGTGACGCCCGTCGCGCCGGCCTTCTCGGCGAAGGCAGGGTCGTCGCTCCACAGATCGCAGCCGATGACCTGGAAGCGGGCCATGCGGGTTGCGGGATCGATCTCGACCCGCTCGATCGCGCCCGGCGCCGCGCGCTGGCCCGAGGAGATCTGCGCGCCCTCGAAGGCCGGGCCGGTGGGGGAGGAGCAGGCCAGCACCTTGTCGCGATTGCCGAGCAGGATCTCGGCATTGGTGCCGACATCGACGACCAGCGTCAGGCGGTCCTGCGCTTCGACCCGCTCGCTGAGCGCGACGGCAGCCGCATCGGCGCCCACGTGGCCGGCGATGCACGGCAGCACATAGACCTGCGCGCCCGGATGCATGATGAGGCCGAGATCGCCTGCCGCGAGGCTGAGGCTGCTTGAGGTCGCCAGGGCGAAGGGCGCACCGCCGAGCTCGACTGGATCGATGCCGAGCAGCAGGTGGTGCATCACCGGGTTGCCGACGATCACCGCCTCGAACACGTCCTCGCGGGTCAGGCCGGCCTCGCCCGCCAGCGCCTGGATCAGGTCGTTGATCGCAGCGCGCACCGCCGCGGTCATTTCGCCTGCACCGCCGGGGTTCATCATGCTGTAAGAGACGCGGCTCATCAGATCCTCGCCAAAGCGGATCTGCGGGTTCATGACGCCCGAGGAGGCGACAACTGCGCCTGTGCGCAGGTCGCAGAGATGGCCGGCGATGGTGGTCGACCCGATGTCGAAGGCGATGCCGTAGAGCGAGCCGTCGTAGGCGCCGGGCCAAACCTGCACGATGCGCCCCCGGCCATGGGCATCGCCGCGGTGGACCGCGACGCTGACGCACCACTCGCCCTCGCGCAGGGCGACCTGCAGTCGCTGCATCACGTTCAGGTCGCAGTCGAGGCCGGTCAGGCCATGCGCCTGCTCCAGCGCATCGCGGAGGCGCTCCAGATCGCCCTTGGGGTTGTGCATGTCCGGCTCGGCCACGCGCACGACGACCAGCCGGGTCGCAGGGTCAAGGGGCACGTCGCGGGCTTCGGCCTTCTTGCGGACGAGCTGGCGGTGCACCTGGCTTGTGGCCGGGACGTCGATCACGCAGTCCGCCCGGATCGCGGCCTGGCAGCCGAGACGGCGCCCGGCATCTAGGCCCCGCTTGTCGTCATAGCGCTGCTCGACCGCGTTCCAGGGGCTGAGCGCGTCGTCGCCGACCGTGACGCCGTGCTTGGGGAATGTCCCGGTCTGCGGCGTGACCTGGCAGCGCGAGCAGATGCCCCGGCCGCCGCACACGCTGTCGAGATCCACGCCAAGTTGGCGCGCCGCGTTCAGCACGGTCGTGCCCTCGGGCACGCGGCCGCGCTTGCCCGAAGGCGTGAAGATCACCAGCGGCTGATCGGGCGCGTCGTTCATGGTCCCTCCCTCGCTGAGCGCCAGCCTAGAGGTCTGGATTCGGACCCGACGGTACGAAGGCGGCACGCCATGGCGCGTTTTCGTCAGCGAATTGAGGTGCCAAGCCAGATTTAACATCTCAAATGCGGAAACTTGACGATTCACACTGCAGCACACAGTTCTCCCAAACGCCCCGCGATTGAGGAGGATCCCATGACCCGCATGACGCTCGGTGCTACTGCCCTCGCCTTGGCCATGGCCGCTGCCGGACCGGCATCCGCCGCACCGGACCTGACGCCGCTGATGACTCCGACCGAGGTTGCGGCGGCTGCGAGCGAGGGCGCCGTGATCCTGGATATCCGCAGCGCCGAGGAGTTCGCGGCCGGCCACATCCCCGGCGCGGTCAACATCCCCTATCCGCGCTTTCGCGGTCCGACGGAAAACCCCGGCGCGCTGATCTCGGACGCGACGCTGACCGAGATCCTGCAGGGTGCCGGCATCGCCGGCGACAGCGCCGTCGTCGTCGTCAACGGCGGCGAGAGCGTCACCGCCTTCGGTGCCACGGCGCGCGTCTATTGGACGTTGAAGTCGGCGGGGCTGAGCGAGCTCGCCATCCTGAACGGCGGCACCAAGGCCTGGACGGAGAGCGGCGCACCGTTGGGCCAGGACGCCGTGGCTGTCACTCCCTCCGACGATGCGTTCCAGATCGCCGGCACCTGGGCGATGACCCGCGACGAGGTCCGTGCGGTCGTCGACGGCGAGAGCGAGGCGCTGCTGATCGATGCCCGGCCCGACGACTTCTTCCGCGGCGAGGCCAAGCACCCGGCGGCGAGCTGGGCGGGCACGCTGGCCGGCGCGGTCAACCTGGTGCATGAGACCTTCTTCGGCGCCGAGGGCACGATGAGGAGCGATCCCGCCGCGGTGCTGGCCTCGGTCGAGGCCTCGGGCTACACGCCCGGCACGACGGTTGTGAGCTTCTGCAACACCGGCCACTGGGCCGCGTCGAACTGGTTCGCGCTGTCCGAGATCGGCGGCATCGAAGGCGTGAAGCTCTATCCCGAAAGCATGTCCGGCTGGTCCGCGGTGTTTCCCCAGGGCTGAGGCGGCCGGCCTGCAGGAGCCAATCGGGCTGGCGGCAGATCCGTCGCCGGCCCCATTCGAGCGCCATTGCGCCGATCCCCGCTGCGCTTCAGCGTGACGCCGGCGCGATCGCGCCGGCAGGCGGTGGGTGGTTGACCGGGCCGCGCGCCGTCATCCGACAGGCGCGTCACTTTGGAACGCCGTCCTTTATGTGTTGTAGACGGCGCCAGCTTGCCGGACCATCGCGTGGTGTGAGCCATGCAAGACATTGATAGATGAGACTTCTTTGGAACTCGGTCATGCTCGCCCGATCCCGGCGCATGATGATTGCCCTCGCCGCCGCGGCGACCTTGGGTGCCTGCGCCATATCGCGGCCGATAAGCCCCGAGCTGGTCGACGCCCTGGTGATCCCGGCGCGCGGTGCGACGCCCCGGACGGCCTGCGCCGGCATCGACGACCTGCCGCTGCGCCTGATCCGCAGCGATCTGCCCGGTCGAGAAGCCGAGGCGGCGGGCGAGGGCGGCCGCTTCATGCTCGCCGGCCGGCTGGATGCCGACAGCGCCTCCTCGCGCATCGACAATTTCGACGAGGTCGTGACCAGCGTCGAGGCAGAGGGTTTCGCGACGTGGCTTGAGGGAGCGCGGCCGGGTCATGATCTGATGCTGGGCATCCATTCGCCCGGCGGCAGCCTGTCCATCGCGGGCGACATCATGAACGCGATGATGAAGAACCGGCGTGAGGCCAATATCTCGACCATCGTGGCGGGACTGGCGGCATCGGGGGCGGCGCTGATTTCCGCGGCGGGGTCCAACGGCTACCGCTATGCGATGGAGAACAGCGTCTACGTGACCCATACCGGACGTTTCCTGGGCGAGTCCGTCGCGCTTCTGGACCCGTCTGACATCGAGCGTATGGCCCTGCCCGAGGATCTGCTCGCGCGGATGCGGGCCAATCCGGCGATGCGGGTGGTCTATGACGATCTGCCCGACGGCTCGCCGCTGAAGCAGGATCTGAAGCTCGTCGATCTCTACATGCGGCGGATGCTCTATCACGTCACACCGCGAGAACTGTCGGATCTCTGTCTTGCCTCGCTGCTGCCCGAGGACGGCAGCGACGTCATGCTGACGCCGATCCAGGCGCTGCGCCTCGGCTTCGTCGATGCGGTGGTGGTGGATCGGTACGGCAACGGGATCTTCGGCCGGGCCGGTGCGGACGACCGGATGTGGGTTCGCGATGACGATCCGCGCGGGGGCGGTCGCAGCCTGTTGCGGGCCGACGGTCCCTGAGCGGGCGCTCAGAAGAACCGCTGCAGGATCACCACGCCGGCCAGCGCCAGGTTGATCAGGCTGATGGTGCCGAGCAGCCGGACCATCCGCATCTTCCGCTTGGCCCAGATCGAGCGGAGATAGACCGCGTGCAGCACGCGCTCGCCGGGGCTGGCTGCCATCAGCGTGAAGGTGCGCAGGAATTCCTGATAGCTGTCCCGCTCGCCGATGGCATCGAGATAGAGCGCTTGACGCGCGTCCTTCATCTGCTTGCCGCCGCCGCCGGTGAACAGCATCGTCCAGACGCCCAGCGCCACCGCGCCGATCGAGGCGAGCGCCAGCAGCAGCGACAGCGCTGCCTCGTTGTTCGACCAGGCGGTCAGCGACAGCGCGGCG
>JBCCSW010000124.1:0-10522 GCA_039199465.1 Pseudomonadota bacterium | reverse complement strand
TTGGACATCTTGTTGCCCTTCTCGTCGAGCGTGAAGCCATGCGTCACGACCGACTTGTAGGGCGCCCGCCCGCGCGTGCCGCAGGCCTGCAGGAGCGATGAGTGGAACCAGCCGCGGTGCTGGTCGGTTCCCTCCAGATACACATCGGCGGGCCAGACCCCATCGTCGCGGTCGCGCATCACGAAGGCGTGAGTAGACCCGCTGTCGAACCAGACATCCAGGATGTCGTCGACCTTCTCCCAGCTCTCGGCGTCCTCGACGCCCTCCAGGAACCGTTCGCGCGCGCCGTCGGCATACCAGGCATCAGCACCCTCGGCCCGGAAGGCGTCGATGACGCGGGCGTTCACCGCGTCGTCGCGGAGGAGTTCGACAGTGCCGTCAGCGTCGCGGCGCATGAAGCAGGCGAGCGGCACGCCCCAGGCCCGCTGGCGCGAGAGCACCCAGTCGGGCCGGTTCTCGACCATCGAATAGAGCCGGTTGCGCCCCGCGCGCGGTGTCCATTCGACGAGTGCATCGATGGATTTGAGCGAGCGCTCGCGGATCGTCGACCCGTGCTCGCCCAGCCCATCGTCCAGCCTGCGGTCGATATCGACCAGCCATTGCGGGCGGTTGAGGCGGATGACGGGCGCCTTGGAGCGCCAGGAATGGGCGTCCGAGATCGTCTGGCGCCGCGTGGCCGCGAGCTTGCCCACGTCTCTAAGCGCCGCGATGACCGCCTTGTTGGCGTCGCCCTCCTTCCCCTTGCGGTTCAGGATGTACTTGCCGGCAAACAGAGGGACGTGGGGCTCGAACCCGCCATCGGGGCCCACGTTGTGCGTGATGCGGTCCAGCATGCCCTGGGTGCGGAACAGGTCGTAGTCGTCCTCGCCATGGCTCGGTGCGCAGTGGACAAAGCCCGAGCCGGTATCGTCGGTGACGAAATCGCCCTGCATCAGCGGCACGTCGTAGTCCCAGAAGCCCTGGCCGCCCTCCACGCCGCGCAGTGGATGGGCGCAGACAAGGCCTTCCAGGTCGCCAGCCGTCACAGCCCGAAGACGGGTGTACTGTTCCGGCTGCAGCCGGGCGCGGTGGAAGATGCCCTCGGCCAGCGCGTCGGCCATCAGCAGACGCTCGCCCGTGCCGATCCAGTTTCCCTCGGGCGCGTCGGTCACCTCATAGAGGCCGTAAGCGATATCCCCGCCGAAGCTGATCCCGCGGTTCGACGGGATCGTCCAGGGTGTCGTCGTCCAGATCACCACCGACGCGCCATCCAGATCGCCCAGCGCCTCGGCATGGCCGAGCGTGGCGTCCAGCGGTACGCGCGGCGCCTCTGTCCGGTCGAGCACGGGGAACTTCACCCAGATCGTGTCGACCTCGCGGTCGTGGTACTCGACCTCGGCCTCGGCCAGGGCGGTCTGCTCGACGGGCGACCACATCACGGGCTTCGATCCCTGGTAGAGCGTGCCGTTCATCACGAAGCGGTGGAACTCGGCCGCGATCGTCGCCTCGGCCTCGAAGGTCATGGTCAGATACGGGTCTTCCCAGTTGCCCGTGACGCCGAGGCGCTTGAATTCCTCGGTCTGCACCTTGACCCAGTCGGCGGCGAAGTCGCGGCACTCGCCGCGGAGCTCGTTGACCGGCACCGCGTCCTTGGACTTGCCCTTGGCGCGGTACTTCTCCTCGATCTTCCACTCGATCGGCAGGCCGTGGCAGTCCCAGCCGGGCACATAGCGGCTGTCATGGCCCAGCATCTGCTGTGAGCGGACGACGAAGTCCTTCAGGATCTTGTTCAGCGCGTGGCCGATATGCAGGTGGCCATTGGCATAGGGCGGGCCGTCATGCAGCGCGAAGGCCGGGCGGGTCCCTGGGCTTTTCGCGGCCTCGGCGCGCAGGCGGTGATAGATGCCGAGGCGCTCCCACCGCTCCAGCCAATGCGGTTCGCGCTTGGGCAGGCCCGCGCGCATCGGAAACTCGGTCTTTGGTAGAAACAGCGTATCGCGGTAGTCCGGCCCGGTCTTCTCGGCAGCCGCGTCGGCGGCGTGTTCGGCGGTAGCGGCCTCGGTATCGGCGCTCATGGGATCGCTCCGGTGGTCCCCCGACCCGTCATCGGGACGGTCGGACAGTTTCGGGATGGTGTCGGCGCCAGGTGGCGCGACCGTCGTGCAGGCATCGCCTCAGTCCCGGCGCCGCCGCTGGCGGGCCGGGCCGGTAATTCGCTCGCTGCGCCGCGCGGATACCGCGCCGTCCGACCTAATCGTGACCATCGCGGCCTGATAGCCGGGCCGGGCGCATCGGTAAAGCGGGCGCGGCGGCGCACACGGCGCCTCACGACCCCGTCAGGGAAGGGAGGAAATCGGTTTCCGCCGTCATAACTCCTCGCCCACACGCCACAGTCAGAGACCGAGGGCACCGATGACCGAGATCACGATCGACCGCCGCCGCTTCCTGTCCCTGGCAGCCTCGACCACCGCTCTGGCCGCCGGTGGGGTCGCCGGCCCTGCGGCTGCCGGCCCTGCCTCGCGGCTGATCGACGATCGGTGGACGCGCTTCGGCGATGGTGGCGATCCCGATCACGGCGCCTGGGGGGCTTTCCTCAGCACTCATCTGCGCCGGGGCGGCAACGGCGTGATGCTGGTGGACTATAGTGGCGGTCGCAGCAGTCACGGCGCGCTCAAGGGCTATGTCGAGGCGCTGCAGCGGGTACAGCCGACCACGCTTAGCCGGCCAGCGGCGATGGCCTACTGGTTCAACCTCTACAACGCGGTCACCATCGATCTGGTGCTGGATGCCTGGCCGGTCGACAGCATCAAGGAGGTCCGCGGCGGCCTGTTCAACACTGGCCCCTGGACCGACGAGGTCGTGCGGGTCGAGGGGCAGGATCTCAGCCTCGACGATATCGAGCACGGCATCATGCGCCCGGTCTGGCGCGACCCGCGCATCCACTACGGCGTCAACTGCGCCTCGATCGGCTGCCCAGATCTCGCCACGAAGCCGTTCGCCTCGGCAAACCTCGAGGCCATGCTCAATGCCGGCGCGCGTACCTACACCGCGCATCCGCGCGGCGCGCGGATCGAGAGCGGCGACGTCACCGTGTCGACGATCTACGACTGGTTTTCGGAAGACTTCGGTGACACCGAAGCCTCCATCCTTAAGCACATCGCAGCGTACGCGCCCAACGACAAAGGGCGCGCACTACAAGATCTGGGGCGTATCGACGAGTTCGACTACGACTGGTCGATCAACGCTGCGTAGATTCCCCTCAGGCCTGTTCGAAAACGAACTGCGCCTTGGGGAAGTAGTCCTTCAGGATACGATAGACGTCGGCCGCATCATCGGCCGAGTTGAAGCTGTAGGCCAGGATGCACTGGCCCCCGTCCCGCACTGACAGTTTCATGGACCGCTCGCTGCGACGGGCTTTTAGAGAACTCATGACACGCTCACTTAACCACCACCCAATGGGAAATGTGCTTAAATTGTGAATCCGATTCTCACAATCATGTTGCAAATCGACACGCGCTTTAGCGCTCGCCGCCCCACTCTCGTACCACTCACCGCGCCGACACACGCAGCACGCGTAAATCGCGTCCCAAGGCGTTGCACCCACACGTGAACCGGCAGCCAAGACGTGCCCGAAACGCGGCAGAGCGCCTTGCTATCACCGGCATGATCGGGTACGGCGCCGCCTCGGACCCGGCAGGTCATTCCTGCCAGGTGTTGCATAATTGCGAGAAGCGCCGGCCGGACGGGCTGCCGTGCGTTTCGATAACCCCTCCGAAGGAGACCGAAATGCCCAAGATGAAGACCAAGTCGGGGGCGAAGAAGCGTTTCAAGCTCACCGCCTCGGGGCGCGTGAAGGTCCAGCAGGCCGGCAAACGGCATGGCATGATCAAGCGCAGCCCCAAATTCATCCGCAACGCGCGCGGCACCACGGTCCTCTCGGCTCCGGACGAGAAGATCGTGAAGCAGTTCCTGCCCTACGCCTGATCCCGAGGAGGACGAGACATGCCCCGCGTAAAGACCGGACCCGTCCGCGCCCGGCGCCACAAGAAGGTGCTGGAGGCCACCAAGGGCCATTACGGCGCGCGCTCGCGCAGCTTCCGTACCGCCAAGCAGTCTGCAGACCGGGCGCTGCAGTACCAGACGCGCGACCGCAAGGTGAAGAAGCGCACCTTCCGCGCTCTCTGGATCCAGCGCATCAACGCTGCTGTGCGGGCCGAGGATGCGTCGCTCAGCTATAGCCGCTTCATCCATGGCCTGGACGAGGCCGGGATCGAGGTCGATCGCAAGGTGCTGGCCGATCTCGCCGTGCGCGAGCCAGCGGCCTTCAGCGCCATCGTCGCGCAGGCCAAGGCCGCGCTGGCTCAGCCGACGGGGTGAGGAGAGAGCCATGAAGATCAAGAACTCGCTGCGCTCGCTGAAGCAGCGCCACCGCGATTGCCGCGTCGTCCGGCGCAAGGGGCGCGTCTATGTGATCAACAAGACGCAGAGAAAGTTCAAAGCCCGCCAGGGCTGACGCGGGCGCGGCGGCCGGTTCGCCGCCAATCGCCATCAGACATAGGAGTGGCCCGTACCGTTCGCCGGTGCGGGCCCTTTTTCGTCGAGCGAACCGCCGGTGCTGCGCCGGCCCTCGCGGTCCAGCACGCCGACGGTCTGGTTGTAGAGTTCCGCCGCGCCGCCTTCCGAGCCCGCCACGCAAACCAAGCCGAGCTTGCCATACTCCGACAGCGCGCCGATCAGGTGGAAGACCACACCCTCCTGGGTCGCCGTATGGAAATGCAGGCCGTTATCCACGACGATGTCGATCAGGTCGTCAGGCGTTAGCCCACGGTAATGCGGCGCCTGCAGATTGTCCGACGCGTAGTAGTAGAGCGGCCGACCGCCCGAGCCGAGATAGGTGCCCGTCTCCTCGTCGAAGGTCCCGTCCGTCAGGAACTGCAGCATCTGGTAGGGATGCGTCGTACCGCCTTTGCGCAGGTTGATCTCGACCGCAAAGTGGCGCCAGCGCCCACCGTCACGCACCGAGATGAAGTCGATACCGAACCGGCCCAAGACACCGCGCCGGCGCAGCACCTCTGCCGCGCGCTTGCCGGACGCCTGGATGTCGAGGCGGTAGTCGGCATGGGCAGGGAAGCGGCAGCCATGGAACACCTGGCCCGCCGCCCCGCCCGTGATCTGGTCGTGGGTCGAGACGGTCTCGAGCCGGCCGGCCGGGTCGATCCGGAACTGGACCGAGGGGGATTCCTTCACATCCCCTTCGACGAAGATCTCGGCGATGCCGCCCATCTCGACGAACTTCGCCTCGAAGCGGTCCCAGCTCATGCCCTCGGCAACGAAGTCCATCGCGGGCAAGAGATCCGGCATACGAGCGCGGAGCGTGCCGGCGTCCATCTCGGCCGGGAAGCGGAAGATCGCGTTGCCGTCGCCCGAGAAGCCGTCGTTGAGCTTCACCACGGCGCGGGCACTGGCTGCGTTGCGCGATTTGAGCGCGACCAACGCCTCGCCCAAGTCCTTGGCATCGGCGAGATCCTCGACCCCGTCAGGCAGGTCCAGACCGGCCTCGCGGAAGACATGGCGCGAGCCGCTCTTCGAGCCGATCGGCAGCAGGTCCGGGTCGCAACCATAGATCGGGATGCCAAGGGCCAGGGCAAGGCGCCGCTCGGCCGCGCAGACGTTGAAGCAGGTCATATGGGTATGCGCAGGATCGCCCATCGCCGCGCGGATACGCTCGATCATGCGCGGACGCTCCAGCACCTTCTCGACCAGCGGCCGGGGCGAGGTGTCGTGGCAGGCCAGCAGCGTCAGCCGGCTGCGAGCATGATCACCCGGGATGCCCGGCAGCAGATGCAGGTAATAGTCGACGATCGCCTCGGGCACCGGATCGCTGCTCAGATAGATGACCCGGGCGTTCGGGTAGCGCAGCAGCATAAGGAGACAGAGCGAACGCTGCTCGTAGTGGATTGCGCCGGTGATCTTGGAAAGCACCTCGGTATCCAGCGTGAGGCTCGGCAGCACAACGATGGTTCGATGCAGATGCTGATCGGCGAAAACGGTGCTGTATTGCTCGGCGAGGCCCGCCTGCAGCGTGCGGAAGCGTTCGGCCTCCGCCGCCTCGACCGCCGCCGCAGTCCCGCTATCCAGTCTTTTCTCGCCGTCCACTGTCGCGTGGCCCTGGTCCGCTTCCGACGCCCGACGTATGGGCAAGCGTATCCGAGGGGAGACGAAACGTCACCGGCTGCTCGCCTGGCCGCCGTGACGACGGCCTCGTCAAGCGCGAAGGGCGAGTGGGAGCGAGAGCGCGCGCTGCACAGCAGGCTGCGGACAGCTGTTCAGTCACTTCGAACCGTGATGGTCAGACCCTCGGCCCCGACGCCTAGTCCCCGGCCTCGTCATCGTCGGTTTTCGCCGCTTCGGGGTCGACGACGGTCACGGTGATCGTCGCAGGGTCGAGATCGCCGATGGCGACATCGATGCGGTAGATCCCCGGCGCCGCCAGCGGCAGGTTCTGGCCCGAGGCGGCGATGCCAGCGCCCAGCTCGGTCGCCCGCCCGTTCCGATCGACCTGCACGGACACCCGCGTCGCGCCGAGCGTCGCGGCATCGGTCACGACCCTGCGATAGAGGCTCCAGCCGACATCCCATCTGAGCGTGATCTCGGCGGGGGCCGGCACGGTGAAGTCCCCACCGCTCGCGACCGGATGGGTGATCTCGACGGCGCTGAAAAACGCCGAGACGACAAACGCCACGGCTGTCGCCATGACGGTTCCCCCGCCCAGCGTCAACGCGGCAATCTTGGTAAGCCGGTCTATGCCTGAGCCCAGCAGGGCAGAGGCGGCGCCTGTCTTGTCCGCCGTCTTGTTCGCGCCGACCACCTGCTCGACCTGCTTCGCCGAGAGGGCTTCGGCAAGCGGCCCGCAGTAATGGACCACGCGCGCCAGCGGCTCGGTCGACCAGGCGACCATGCGCCGTGCCTTCAGGTTGATCTCGATATTGAAGGTCCGGTCGTAGGTACCGGTCATCCCGAGGCCCACGAATTCCGCGGTGTCGCCCGCCTCCTCGATCGCGGCGCGGAGTTCGAGCAGGGTCGGGCGCTCCACCAGTTCCTCTACCGTGCCGTGCCCCTTGATCACCTCGCGGCGGGTGACATAGGCGGCATCGATCTCCGGGTCGCGCCAGCCACGCTGGAAACGGGCCACCCCCGGCGGGTCGAGCCTGATCGTCGGGCGTTGGCCATGGCGCCGGGGATCGGCCATGAAGCGGTCGACCGCATCGCGCAGCGCCCGGGCCAGGGTCTTGGTGTCAGCCCTGCCGAGCTTCCAGACGATGGTGCCGCTGCGATAGGGCTCGGGCCCCCACTCCACCCAGGCCGCATCCAGGCTGACGGCACAATCGTAGAGCGCCTCGTATAGTGTCGCGACATTGGGGTCGCCGTCATAGCCCTCCGCCCTGATCTCGAGGCGCCGATTGACGAGGTTGAGGTCGATCGATCCCGTTGCCGCACCACGTCTCAAGCCGAGGATGAAACGGTTCCTCTCCTTCTCGCGCTTTTTTCGGCCCTTCTGCTCGCGCCAGGCCTCGGCCAACAGGGCGCTGAGCTCGTCACGCTCGAAGGCTTGGGCGCCAGTCTCGCGGGAGGTGTCATGCGCCATGGTCGCGGTGGTCGCGTTCAGGGCCTGCATAAGGGTGGCGAAGGCGCGCTCGACATCCTCGCGCCCCAGATCGCCGTCGGCATAACCCCGTCGCACGCGCCGGGTGCGTTCGTTCGGCGTCACAACGGCAAGATCGGGACGGTCCACGATTGCCTCGGAGAACGCCGTCACTTCGGCCTCACTCGCCGCCCGGACATCGATGCGGAGCGTGTGGTCGTCGACGCTGATCGCCGCGGACCGATGCGGCGCATAGGCCCAGAGACGGAACCGCTCACCGCGCCAATGAGATGCGAAGGATGCCAGGATCTGACCAGGGTCAGCGCCTTTGACGACGCGCTCGACCTGAGCCTGGGATGCCGCGTCCAGGGTCAGTTCCAGGGAAGGCTCTTCGCCCGATGGCAGTGCCGTCAGGACGGCCGTCATCGCGTGGTCCAGGATCGAGGACAAGGTGTTCCCGGTCAACCTCCGCCGTCGTCAAAACGCACTGGACGTGCCTAGCGTGTTCAATCAAGGGCCCGGCCATCGCGGCGACCTGCGCTTCAACCAATCCTCAGATCACGCTGCGTCGGATCGACGATGCAGGCAAGCGCGCAGGGGATGCGGCGCGCAGCCGGCCGACGATCGCCGCCGGATTTGGGTCGCCAGACTTGGGCCGCCGGGCAACGCTCGCGGTCACCCGGCCAGATGGCAGACGCACGGCGGCGCTATTTCTTGTAGACGTCGTAGCCGATGATCTTCGCGGGCGTATCGCCGGTATTCTCCCACCAATGCACCAGACCGTGCGGCTCGAGGCTGACGCCGCCGGGGCCCAGGACCTCCGGCTCGACCTTGTCCGAGCGGTGCTCCGTCACCTCGCCCTCGACCACCACGGCGATTGCCGGGCGCCCGTCATGGCTGTGCTGCGGGATCACCCCGCCCGGCGCCACCTCGAAGAAGCGCACGCGCATCGCATAGCCGGGCAGCGCGGCAGGCCCGTCTTCCAGATCGAACTCACCGGCAGGGACCAGACGGACGCCTTTCGCCGCGCGCGGGCCATCCAGCACACGGGCCCCGGGATCGCCGAGCGTTGCCGGCGTCTCCGGGATCTCGATGACATGCGCGGCCGCCGGAAGGGCAAGAAGAGTCGCAAGTGCCGCTGCGGCGGTGAGCGTCAGGGTGCGGGCGGATCGGGTCATGGGATCATCTCCTGCATTGGTGGGGCAAAGTGCCTGATTGATGCGGAGCGCATACCTAAGGCCGCCCAGCGCGCGATGCTTCGACATGAAAGTCACGTCTCACGGCGGTCGCCGTGATGACCTATGCGTCAACTTGAGAGCGTTGGCGCGGAGCCGGACAGCGACAGCCCCTCTAGACAGACCGTCAGCCGTAGCGTCGCGTATCGTCGATCACCTTCCCGTCGTTGGGCAGGCTGCCGGGCGGCGTGCAATCGACCTCGGCGCGCAGCTTCAGGACATCGCGCACCGTCTCCGCGATGGCCCGGGCCAGATCGGGCGAGGGCGCGGGCGCCTCAACCGCCATCGCTAGGGTATCGCGGTCCTCGGCACGGCCGACGGTCAGGCGGGCCTTCTCGGCTTCAGGATGGCGGGCGAGGATCGCAGCGACCTGCTCGGGCCGCACGAACATGCCGCGCACCTTAGTGGTCTGGTCGGCACGGCCCATCCAGCCCCCGATACGCGGGCCGGTGCGCCCGCAGGGGGAGGCGCCGGACAGCATCGCCGACAGATCGCCGGTCGCAAACCGAAGCAGCGGATAGTCCGCGTTCAGTAGCGTGACGACGACCTCGCCGACCTCACCCGGCGCCACCGGATCGCCGGTGCCGGGGCGGACGATCTCGACGATCACGCCTTCGTCCACGACGAGCCCCTCGCAAGGCTCACCGTCCGTCATGGTCTCATAGGCCACGCTGCCCAGATCGGCGGTGGCATAGCCCTGCAGGCAGGTGATCCCCGCCGCGGCATAGGTCTCGCGCAGCGACGGAAACAGCGCGCCGCCTGACACCCAGGCCTTGGTCATGGCCAGGCGGCGGCCGGTCTCCTCTGCCTTGTCCAGCAGGACCTTCAGGAAATCGGGCGTGCCAACATAGGCCGTGGCGCCGAGGTCCGCCGCCGCCGTCACCTGAGCCTCCGCCTGTCCGACGCCGCCCGGGATGACCGCGGCGCCGAGCGCCCGGGCCCCGCTCTCCAGCATCATGCCGGCAGGCACGAGGTGATAGCTGAAGCAGTTCAGCACGCGGTCGCCCGCCCCGATGCAGGCGGCGTTCAGGGCGCGCGCACAGCGCCACCAGTCGACGACCGAGACCATGCCGGGCTCGTAGATCGGGCCGGGTGACTGGAACAGGTAATCGAAATCGTCCGCCTGCCGCGCTGCCAGACCCCCAAGCGGAGGATCGGCTTTCTGGCGCTCGCCGAGATCGGCCTTGCGCATCACCGGCAGGCGCGCCAGCGCGGCGCGATCGGTCACGCTGGCAGGATCGGTCTCGCCAAGCTGTCGGGCCAGCGCAGGCGCCACCGCCGCCGCCGCCGTGAGCTGGGCCACCAGACACTCGAACTGCGAGGCAGCCCGCTCGTCGGGATCGCGGGTCTCCAGCGCATCGAGCGGGCCGCCAATGGTCATCCTCGATCCTCCCCGACCGCTACCGGGCCGGTGTTCGGACCAACGCGATCCCAGCCTAAGCCCTGATACCGCGAAGGCCCACAAACCACACAGTTTTCCGCCGCCTCATGTGACGATGGACGCATGCACGCCCACCTTTCAGGCAGCACCAACGGCTAACGATCCCGAAGGGCGGTGCGGGTCAAGGATCGCGGCACGCGACCGGCAACGCCGGCTTGTCCTTGACGCGTGCCGCCCTTCGATCACGCTCGAAAAGAAGCCGCCCGCGGCTTCTCCCCAGCCGAG
>JBCCSW010000123.1:0-10592 GCA_039199465.1 Pseudomonadota bacterium | reverse complement strand
TCGATCCAGGCGCAGGTGCTGAACCTGTTCATGGATCTGCGCGAGGAGTTCGGGCTGACCTACCTGTTCATCAGCCACGATCTGGGCGTGGTCGAGCATATCGCCGACCGCGTCGCGATCATGTATCTCGGCCGCATCGTCGAGACCGGCAGCACCGAGGCGCTGTTCGCCGGCCCCCGCCACCCCTATACCGCAGCGCTGTTGGCCGAGGCGCCGCGCCTCGACCAGCGCCGCCGCAACTTCGCGCCCATCAAGGGAGAGATCCCCTCGCCGCTAGACCCCCCGCCGGGCTGCCATTTTCACCCCCGTTGCCCGATCGTCATCGACACCTGCCGATGCGACCGTCCCGCGCTGGAAGACGCGGGCGAGGGACGGAGCGTCGCGTGCCTGCGCTGGCGCGAGCGACCCACAGTCGAAGGAGCCATCGCCCCATGAACAACGCCGATCCCGTCTGGCCGCTGGTCGAGCGCCGCCACGACGACTACGCGGCCTTCTCGGACCGCGTGTTCTCGACGCCGGAACTGCTCTATGGCGAGCACAAGTCCTGTGCCGAGCACACCGCCATGCTGCGCGCCGAGGGCTTTCGCGTGACCGAGAACGCCGCCGGCATCCCGACGGCCGTGCTCGGCGAGGCAGGGCAGGGCGGCCCGGTGATCGCGATCCTCGGCGAGTACGACGCGCTGCCGGGGCTCAGTCAGCAGCCGGGCGTCGCCACGCATGATCCGATCGAGGCCGGCGGTGCGGGGCATGGCTGCGGCCACAACCTTCTGGGCGCCGGCGCCTTGATGGCGGCCGCCGCTGTGAAGGACTGGCTGGCCGAGACCGGGACGACGGCGACCGTGCGCTATTACGGCTGCCCGGCCGAGGAAGGGGGCGCCGCCAAGACCTACATGGTGCGCGCCGGTCTGTTCAATGACGTGGACGTCGCGATCTCGTGGCATCCGGCGACCTTCACTGCGGTCAACCGGGCCGAAAACCTCGCCAATACCCGCATCGATTTCACCTTCACCGGCAAGGCCGCCCATGCCGCCGCCGCGCCCGAACTGGGGCGCTCGGCGCTGGATGCCTG
Organism: Pseudomonadota bacterium; assembly: GCA_039199465.1. Classification (GTDB taxonomy): domain Bacteria; phylum Pseudomonadota; class Alphaproteobacteria; order Rhodobacterales; family Rhodobacteraceae; genus Thermohalobaculum. The sequence goes on along the minus strand of JBCCSW010000123.1, from coordinate 9,523 downwards.
CGAGCTGATGAATATCGGCGTCAACTACATGCGCGAGCACATGCCCGACGATGCGCGCGTGCACTATGCCTATCTCGATGTGGGCGGGCCCGCGCCGAATGTCGTGCAGGCCCGGGCGACGGTGCGCCAGCTGGTTCGCGCCAAGAGCCTGTCAGAACTGCACACGCTGATCGGCCGGGTGCGCAAGATCGCCGAGGGCGCCGCGCTGATGACCGAAACGCAAGTCGCGGCCAAGGTGTTCTCCGGCGTCTCCAACCTGCTCGGCAATCGCCCCTTGGAGGAGGCGATGCAGCGCCATCTCGACCATCTGGGCCCGGTGCCCTTCGATGCCGCCGACGAGGCCTTCGCGCGCGAGATCCAGAAGACCGTCACGGCCGAGGAGATCGCCTCCAGCTTCCGCCGCGTTGGGCTCACGCCGAAGGCCGGCCTCGCGCTCGCCGACAGCGTGGCACCGCTCGACACGCCGCAAGGCGGCGGCGACGGCTCGACCGATGTGGGTGATGTCAGCTGGAAGACGCCGACGGTGCAGGCGCGCGTGGCGACCTGTGCTATCGGCACGACCTTCCACACCTGGCAGGTGGTGGCCCAGGGCGTGGCGCCGTTTGCACACAAGGGCATGACGCATGCCGCCAAGGTGATGGCCGCCACGGCCATCGACGTGATCGCCGATCCGGCCCTCTTGGCCGCCGCGAAGGCCGACCACGCAGCGAGGCTGGCGGCCGAGCCCTATATCTGCCCGATCCCCGACGATGTGCATCCGCCGATCGCCGCGGAATAGCCCGCTGCCGTGGCCGTTAACGTTGAGAGAGGACTGCCCGGAACGTCGATCGATCCGCCGCCTCCCTCGCGTTCTGCGGCCGTGGGGCTTGCGCCGCTTGAAGATGTTATAGGATAACATTCGCAACGCTTCAGTTGGGGGAAGGCCGGCAGCGCATGGGCAGTCGCGGAGAGAAGATGCAGGGCGACGTTCTGGGTCTCTTGCGCCGTGAAAGCGGAGCGCTGTCGGCCTATGCGTTGCTTGCCAAGCTGCGCGAGAGCAATCCGAGACTGGCGCCGCAGACAGTCTATCGGGCGCTTCAGGCACTGACCGAGCGCAGGCTCGTGCACCGCCTCGAATCATTGAATGCCTATTTCGCGTGCCGACACGGACACCACAGCGGCGCCTCGATCCTGTCGGTCTGCGACGGTTGCGGCGCGGTCGAGGAGTGCGTGGCGCCCGACGTCCTTGCAGCGTTATCGAATGTCGCGGACAGGACCGGCTTCGCGCCGATGCGCCATGTCGTCGAGATGCGCGGCGTCTGCGCCGACTGCGGCGGAGCGGCGAAGCACCCATGAAACCGCTCGGCCATCATGACCTCAGGCTCCTGCTGCTAGGCGCCGGGCTCAGGCTCGGCGTGGCGGCGGCGATCATCGCGCTCCTCTGGGCCGGTTTCTTCTGGGCGACCGGGGACGTGGGCCCGGGATGACCACCATGTTGAGCCTGCGGGGCCTCAGCCTCGGCTACAATCACGAGGCCGTTGTGCGCGATCTCAAGGCCGAGATCGCGACCGGCAGCATGACTGCCATCGTCGGGCCGAACGGTGCGGGAAAGTCGACGCTGCTGAAGGGGATCGCCGGCCAGCTCTCGCCGCTTGAGGGCAGCGTCGCCCTGCACGCCGTGGATCGGCGCAAGATCGCCTATCTGCCGCAGCGCACCGATATCGATGCAGCCTTCCCGATCTCGGTCATCGATCTCGTAGCGATGGGCCTCTGGCACGAGATCGGACCGTTCGGGCGTCTGCGCCCGGCCCATCGCGCCCTTGTCGACGAGGCGATCGCCGCCGTCGGCCTGACCGGTCTGGAGAGGCGCCCCATGGGCTCACTCTCGGGGGGGCAGATGCAGCGCACGCTGTTCGCGCGGCTGTTGCTGCAGGACGCCGCGCTCGTGCTGCTCGACGAACCCTTCGCCGCGGTCGATGCCTCGACCCAGGTCGACCTTCTCAAGCTCGTGGGCCGCTGGCAGGCGGAGGGCCGGACGGTTCTGAGCGTGCTGCATGATCACGACACCGTCCGTGCGCATTTTCCCGAGACGCTGATGCTGGCGCGCGATCTGGTGGCGCATGGCCCCACCGAGGAGGTGCTGACGGCCGAGAACCAGTTCCGCGCCCGCCAGATGTGCGAGGCCTGCGCGGGCCCGCCCCATACCTGCGTGCGGCGCGTCGCATGATCTGGGAGGCCCTGATCGAGCCTTTCGCCGCCTTCGGCTTCATGCGGCGCGCGCTGTTGGGCTGTGTCGCGATCGCCATCGGTGCCACGCCCATCGGCGTGTTTCTGCTGCTCAGGCGCATGAGCCTGACCGGCGATGCGATGGCCCATGCCATCCTTCCGGGCGCGGCCGTCGGCTATCTGATCGCAGGGCTCTCGCTGACCGCGATGACGATCGGCGGCCTGATCGCCGGCATGGCGGTCGCCCTGTTCTCGGGCTTCGTGTCGCGGGCGACGCCGCTGCGCGAGGATGCCTCGCTGGCCGCTTTCTACCTGATCTCGCTCGCCGCGGGCGTCCTGATCGTCTCGACGCGCGGCAGCAATGTCGACTTGATGCATGTCCTGTTTGGGTCGGTGCTGGCCCTCGACGATCCGGCGCTGATCCTGCTGTGTGCGATCACGAGCCTCACCGTCCTGACGCTCGCGCTGCTGTTCAGGCCGCTGGTCCTTGAATGCGCGGATCCGCAGTTCCTACGCTCGGTCAGCCGGTTGAGCGCGCTGACCCATTTCAGCTTTCTCGCCCTCGCCGTGCTCAACCTCGTTGGCGGCTTCCAGGCGCTTGGCACCCTGATGATCGTCGGCGTCATGATCCTGCCCGCGGCCACCGCGCGGTTCTGGACGGCGAGCGTCGGCGGCATGATCGTGGTGTCCGTCCTGGTCGCCATTCTGGCCAGCGTGGCGGGCCTTCTGCTGTCGTATCACTACAGCCTGCCCTCGGGGCCGGCCATCATCCTCTCCGCCGGTGCCGCCTATGCTCTGTCGCTCGTCGTCGGGCCGGTGGGCGGGCTGGCCCGAACCCTGCAGAACTCAGCTCAGGCCTGAAAGGACGTCCCCCATGACCAGCCGCAGAACTCTTTTGACGCTCGGCACCGCGCTCGCCCTCTCGACCCTAACGCTGACGACGGCGCGGGCGAGCGAGCCGATGCCGGTCGTCGCGACCTTCTCGATCCTGGGCGACATGGTCGGGCGGATCGGTGGCGAGCATGTCGCGGTGACCACGCTGGTCGGACCGGACGGCGATGCGCATGTCTACCAGCCCACCCCCGCCGATGCCCGCTCGGTCGCCGATGCCGATCTGCTTTTCGTCAATGGGCTCGAATTCGAAGGCTGGCTGGACCGGCTGGTCGATGCGTCGGGCTTCGACGGCACCCGGGTGGTGGCGACGGCAAGCATCGAGCCCATCCCGTTCGAGGAAGGCGGCCACGATGACCATGGCGAGCATGGGCATGATGAACACGGTCATGACGACCATGCCCATGGCGAGCATGGGCACGATGACCATGGGCACGACGACCAAGCCGCAAAGGCCGGGCACAGCGACCATGGCCACGGGCATGGTGACCACGACCATGACCATGACGATCTGGCCGAGGCCGGGCATGGCGACCATGGGCATGGCGATCACGACCACGACCATGACGAGGTGGCCGAGGCCGGGCATGACGACCATGACGATCACGCCCATGGCGGCCACCACGGCCACAATCACGGCGCGTTCGATCCGCATGCCTGGCAAAGCCTCGACAACGCGGTCGCCTATGTCGACGAGATCACGGCGGCGCTCGCCAAGGCCGATCCGGCGAATGCGGCCGAGTTCTATCAGAACCGCGCCGCCTATGTGGCCGAGATCGAGGCGCTGGACGTCGAGATCCGCGAGATCCTCGCCGCACTGCCCGAGGATCGGCGCACCGTCGTCACATCGCACGACGCCTTCGGGTATTTCGCCGAGCACTACGGGCTGACCTTCGAGGCACCGCAGGGGCTCAGCACCGAAAGCGAGCCCTCGGCTGCCGATGTCGCCGAGATGATCGAGCAGATCCGCGAGGAAGGGATCTCGGCCGTGTTCGTCGAGTCGATCACCGATAACCGGCTGCTGCAGCAGATCGCGCGCGAGACCGGTGCCACGATCGGCGGCACGCTCTACTCCGACGCCCTGTCAGGGCCCGATGGACCCGCGTCGACCTATATCGACATGATGCGCCACAACGCGAACACCCTCGCCGCGGCGTTGGCGTCGTGACCTTGTGTCAGAGTGTCGGCGATGAGGCCCGGAGCGGTCTCGCGCCGCGCGCTTCGGGGCGCTGCCATGCGTCCCACCGCGTTCTTGTGAGCGCTTCGGCGGCATGAGCATGGAGCGCCAACGGGTGAGCGATGACGCCTTGGGGGTCGGCGTGGCCGACACGCCCGGCGGCCTCTCGGTCATTCGCCATCCCGCTTGCCCAGCGGTCCTTTGGCGGCGGGCGCCGCGGGCCGGTTTTCAGCGCTGGATCGACGATCTGGACCCGGCGCTGTTGCCGCGGGCGCGCGTGGTCCTGCCGCCCGGCGAGACCGGCGCCTTTCTCGCCGATCTCGCTGTACGCTGCGGCATGCCGCCCGGGGTCGAGCGCGATTGGTTGGTGCAGGACATCGCGTCCATGGCGAAGCGCTTCGCCGAACTTGTCCCAGCGCCCTATCAGCGCCTGCGACTGGATGTCGTGCAGACGAACTCGTGCCGGCGCTTCCATATCGACGCGGTGACCGCGCGGCTGGTCTGCACCTATCGCGGCACGGGTACGCAGTACGGCATGTCGACCGACGGCCATGATCCCGAGACGATCTTCACGGTACCGACCGGCGCGCCGATCCTGCTGCGCGGCAAGCTCTGGCCGACCGATCCGCCGTCAGGATTGCGCCATCGCTCGCCCCCGATCGAGGGTACGGGCGAGACGCGGCTGATCCTCGTCCTCGACCCGATGAGCGAACCCGAGGAAGAGATCTGATGGCCAGCAATCGCGGGTCGACCAGCCTGAGGTTGAAGCGTCGCAACGAGGATGCGATGCGCGAGTTCGACCGTCTGCCCGGCGATCTGCGGGCGTGGCTGGCGCAGGCGGCCCTGCCTTGGCGTCCCCGCTCGGTCCGCCAGAGCTTCCAGCGCGCGCTCCGGCGGACCGGCGACAGGCCCGCCGCCTTGGCAGAGCTGGAGCGGATCCAGCAACGTCTGCTGGCCCGCGACGCGCCGCGGGTCTGGGGCGGCGATCACCCCGCCGCCGCCGGGAAGTCATGAGACGGATCCCCGTCACGATCCTCACGGGCTTTCTGGGTGCCGGCAAGACGACGCTTTTGAACCGCCTGATCGGCGAGCCCGGCTTCCGCGACACGGCGGTCGTCGTCAACGAGTTCGGAGAGGCCGGCATCGACGGGGCCCTTGTCGCTCAGGCCGATGAGCGGGCCTTCGCGATGTCGGTCGGCTGTCTCTGCTGCACGGTCTCGGGCGATGTGCGTCTGACGCTGTTGCGGCTGCTCCAGGAAGCCGAGGCCGGTGCCGGCCCGGCGTTCGACCGTGTCGTGATCGAGACGACGGGGATCGCGGACCCGCTGCCCCTGTTGCAGACCTTCATGACCGATGACGCGATGCTGGAGCGTTTCGCGCTGAACGGTGTCGTGACGCTGGTCGATGCGGTGAACGGCGCGGACGCGATCGACCGTTTTCCCGAAGCACAGCGCCAGGTGGCCGTCGCGGATCTGCTTGTCGTCACCAAGGGCGATCTGGCGCGCGACCCGGCCTCGAAGCGCCAGCTCGAGGCGCTGGTGCGGCGGTTGGAGACGGCCAACCAGAACGCGCCTGTCTTATCGGTCGACGAGGTGAGCGCCGCGGCGGTGTTCTCGCGGGCCGCCTTCGACCCGGCCGGCAAGCCACCCGATGTCCGCGCCTGGCTGCAGTTTCGCCATAGGGCCTCGGATCATGACGACCATCGACATCGCCACGACAACGGCCATGCTCACGTCAATGGCCCCCACGAAGACGGCCACGGCCCCGCTCACCACGACGCTCACGACCACCACCACGCCGTGGACCGGCACGGCGACACGGCCTCGGCCTTCTGTTTCGAGGCTGTGGCGCCGATCGATCCATGGGCGCTGGAGAATGCGGTCGTCCCGCTGCAGTCCTCGTTCGGGAGCGACCTTCTGCGAGTTAAGGGCCTTGTCGAGGTCGACGGCCATCCCGGCACGCCGCGCGTCCTGCATGTGGTCGGCCACGTCACCAGCCCACCGCGCCTGCTGGATGGCTGGCCCGAGGGCGTGGGGCACACTCGCCTGGTCATGATCGTCGCCGGCCCCGCCCGCGCAAAGGCCGCATCGATGCTCAGCAGCGTCATCCCCCAACTCGCGCCATATGGCGCGACCACCCAGCCCGCCTAGGGCGCGAGGCGGCCGCCGGCGTGTTGGCGCGTCGGCATCGACGCGTCCCACCGTGCCGTCAACCTGCGGCGAGGCGGTGATAGATCGATAGGATCTGGGGGTGCACGACGTCGGTGGCGCAGGTCTTCTCGACAAGACGGCGGGCCGCCGTCGTGATCGTCGTCCAGCTGTCCGGGGCGCGGCTCAACCGTTCGACGTGATCCGCCACGGCAGTGGCGTCGCCCTCCTCGACCAAGAAGCCGGTCTCGCCATCGTGCACGATCTCGGGATAGCCGCCATGGCGCGTTGCGATCACCGGCAGGCCGACGGCCATCGCCTCCTTTACTGTGTTGGTCGGCGCGTCTTGGTCGCCGTTTGCCGCGGTGACCGAATGCGCCAGGAAGATGTGGCCGCCGCTCAAAATCTGCGCGACCCGTTCGCTTGAGGTCGCGCCGTGGAACGTTGTCTCGCTCGTGATACCCAAGGCACGGGCCTCGGCCTCCAGACCGTCCCGCAGAACGCCGTCGCCGACGATCTCCAACCTCGCCTGCACGCCCCGTGCCTTCAGCGCGGCAAGTGCCTGCAGGGTGTAGCGATGGCCCTTCTTCTCGGTTAGCCGACCGACCGAGACGAGACAGATCACCTCCCCCGGTGCAGCGACGCGCTGGCGGAACGGGAAGCGGCCGAGTTCCAGGCCCGAGAACACGACGTCGATGCGGTCTTCCGGACACCCGGCGGCGATCGCGGTACGCTTGAAATGAGCACTGTTCGCGACGAACCCGTCGGCCTCGCGGAAGGTCCGGCGATAGAAGCCGGGGCCAAGGCGCCGCAGCTCGCTGGTGATGTCGTAGCCGCGGATATGCACCAGCACCCTCCCCCGTACCGTGCCGAGCGCGCGGTGCTGCAGGATCGCGGGCGCCAGGGTCGCGAACTGGCAGTGGATGACGTCGTAACCCTCTTTCGGCAGGACGCCGCTCTCGTATAGCAGGCGGAGGTTGAGCGCCCGCCATTGCCAGTTCAGCGGCGGGATCGTGTGCCACGCCAGGCGCCCATGCATGGCGCGCGCGCGGGCCAACGCCGGCCCCGCCCGCAGGTACCGGCCGATCCAAGAGGCCGGCACGTGCGGCGTAATGTGCCGACGCATCAGATCGTACTCGGCGATGTCCGGATGCTCGGGACCGGGCGGTTCGGGCGCGCCCAGGATCGAGATGATGTCCAGGTGGTGACCCGCATCGATCGCGGCGCGCGCGATGTTCAGCACGAAGGTCTCTGAGACCACCGGGAACTGGCTGACCACCAGCGCGATCCGCATCGTGTTTCCTTTTCCGAGTGGGGAACGTGGCTTGGGGCACCTCGTGCCTATAGCGGACGAGGGACCCCCGGGCGCCCCGGGGGCGCGCGGGGCAGACAGGGCGGCCGCGGCGGATCCCAAATTCAGGGGACCACAGCGGTCAGCCCTGGGGGGCGCGAGGGCGGCGCAGACGGGATCGGCGCGGGCGGTCGAGGTCTCATCGCACCGACGGGCCGTCGTTGAGCTCCAGCATCAGCCGGGTGCGGACGGCATCGTAGCGCGCCCTGAACAGGAACAGGATCGCCCGCCACCTGGCCGCCGCGCTCACCCGATCGGCGGGAAGCTGCAAGACGTAGAGGATCAGCCGCGTCGGCGGCAGCGCACGGCGGACCGCATAGCCGAGCGTCGGCCAGAGCCCGGGCGACAGGTCCCGGTGGCCGGCGACGATCCTGCGCTCGCGTGCCAGCACCGCCTCCTCGCTGCCCCGGCTCGGATGCGTGACGATCGCCCGGGGTTCGTAGAGCGCGGCGACGCCGGCCTCGCCCGCGCGCTTGCACCACAGATAGTCGCCACCGGAAAAGTACTCGTCGAAGGCGCCGACGCGCGCCATCAGCGCCCGCGGCACGATCAGGTTCGCCGTGGCGGCACAGCGCAGGAAGTGAATCGAGGCGCGCTGGTTGAAGCACATCACCGTCTCGATGATCTCTACCGGCGTCATGCGTTTGGGGTCCTTGCCCCGGATCGCGATCTGGCCGCCGAGGAAGGCCGGTCCGGCATGGCGCTCCAACGCCTCGATCGCGGCTGTCAGCCAGTCCGGATCGGGGGCGCATTGCGCATCGGTGAAGGCCAGATAGCGCCCGCGCGCCTCGCCCACGGCGCGGTTGCGCGCGCAATAGGATCCCGGTCGCTTCTCGCTCAGCACGCGGACATTCGCCGCCCGGCCATGCGCGCTGATCGCCTCGGCCGAGCCGTTGTCGACGACCAGCACCTCGAAGCTGTCCTGCGGCAGGGACTGCGCGGCGAGCGCGGCGAGCGTGACCTCCAGCCCCTCGGGATCATTCCAAACCGGAACGACAACGGTCGCCGTCAACGCGTCGCTCATCGTCGGACCTTCGTCTCAACCTACACAGCCATGTAAACGCTGACCTGCGGCTGCCCGTCGGACGCACCGTCAGTGTGCACTGCACTACGCGGTCGTGATCCGGGTCGACCCCGGCCCTGTCCCGCCCGTATAAGAGCGAGTTGAGAGCGAGAATGAAAGCCCGGAGAGGCCCCACGGCATGGCGGCACTCATGATGGCCAGGCGCTGCGGATGAGCCTGGCGCGGCGACTGAGCACGCAGGCATTCTGGGCGCTGGCCGGCCAGCTTGCCACGACGGTGATCGGCTTCATCGGTTTCGTCGTGATGGTGCGTATCCTGGAGATGCAGGACTACGGCATTTTCGCGCTGGCGATGCTGGTCGTCGGCCTTGCCGAGATCCTGGTCGGGCAGCACACCGCCGGCATCATCGTGCAGCACGACGGTCTGGAGCGACGGCACGAGAACGCCAGCCTCGTCGTGCTGGTCGTTTTCGCCGCCGTCTCAGCCACGGGCATTTTCGCCGTCGCCGATGCTGCGGCTTCCTGGTTCGATGAGCCGGCGCTTGCCGATCTGCTGCGGGTGGTGGCGATACTGCCGATCCTGAGCGCCTTGACCCAGGTGCCGCAACAGCTGCTGGTCAGGCGGCTCAGCTTCGACACCCTCGCCTTCGGCAGCGGCCTGGCCGCGACCTGCGCCTTGGGGCCGGTGTTTGGACCCGCAACGGCAATGTCGCATTCCGCGTCGGCCGC
>JBCCSW010000122.1:0-10728 GCA_039199465.1 Pseudomonadota bacterium | reverse complement strand
CGAACATCAGCCGGCTGCAGGGCTACACCATCAACCTCTATAAGGAGATCGAGGAGACCTCGGGCCATTCGGTCGGGCTGCATTCGACCGGGGGCTTCTACCTCGCCTCCACCAAGGAATGGTACGACTACCTCAAGCGCGAGCGGTCGAAGGCGCGCTACATGGGGCTGGATCAGGAGTTCATCAGCCCCGAGGAGGTCGCGCGGCGCCACCCGCTGATCGACCCCAAGCACTATTACGCGGCACTCTGGGACGATCTGGACGGCGATCTCGATCCATCCGGGGCGACCTATGCCTTCGCCAAATCGGCGAAGGTGCATGGCGCGCAGTACTTCACCCGAACGCCCGTGATCGAGACCAACCAGCGCCCCGACGGCACCTGGGACGTGGTCACCCCGAACGGCACGGTCCATGCCGAGATCATCGTGAACTGCGGCGGTCTCTGGGCGCGCGAGGTCGGCCGTCAGTCCGGCGTCGATCTGCCCGTGCAGCCGATGGAGCACCACTATCTGATCACCGAGGAGATCCCCGCAATCGCCGAGCGCATGGCCCCCGGCGGTGCAGGGCGCCTGCCTGCCGGCATCGACTACGAGGCGAACATCTATTTCCGCCAGGAGCGCACCGGCATGCTGCTCGGCACCTATGAGCCGAAATCGACGCCTTGGGCGCTCGAGGGCACGCCGCTCGACTTCGGGCATGAACTGCTGAACCCCGATCTCGACCGCATTGCCGACCGGCTTGAGATGAGCTTCGAGCGCATTCCCGCGATCGGCCAGGCGGGCATCAAGGACGTGATCAACGGCCCCTTCACCTTCGGTCCCGATGGCAACCCGCTGATCGGCCCGGTGCCCGGTATGCGCAACTATTGGGTCGCCGTCGGCGTTATGGCTGGCTTCTGCCAGGGCGGCGGCGTCGGCCTGACGATGGCGGAGTGGATGATCGACGGTGAGCCGTCGATCGATGTCTGGGCTATGGATGTGGCGCGCTTCGGCGAGTTCGCGACCGGCGCCTGGGGCGCCGCGAAATCGGCCGAGAACTATGAGCGCCGCTTCGTGATGACCTTCCCGAACGAGACGCTGCCCAAGGGCCGGCGCCAGAAGACAACAGCGCTGTTCGACCGCTTGATCCGCAAGGGCGCGGTGATGGACCAGTCCTTCGGGCTGGAACACGCGCTCTGGTTCGCCGACGGGCCGGCCGACGCGCATGAGGACCCGACGTTCCGACGCTCGCGCGCCCATGACTATGTCGCACGCGAGGTGCGCACGGTGCGCGAGGCGGTCGGCTGCATCGAGATCGCGAACTTCGCCAAGCACGACTTCCGCGGCCCCGGCGCGCGCGCCTTCCTCGACCATGTTCTTGCTGGCCGCGTGCCGAAGCCCGGCCGACTGAACCTGACGCCGATGCTGACCGACAAGGGCAAGCTCTATGGCGACCTGACCGTCGCCTGCCTCGCCGACGACCATTTCATGCTGTTCGGCTCGGGCGCCATGCAGGAAGCGCATCGACGCTGGTTCGAAAGCCGGCTGCGCCCGGGTGTGGCGTATAGCAACCTCTCGGACGCGCTGCACGGCATCGCGCTGTCGGGCCCGAACGCCCGCAGCCTGCTGGCCCGGTTGGTGCGCGAGGACGTGTCGGCCGAGGCCTTCCGCTTCCGCGACATTCGGCGCACCAGCGTGGGCGGTGTACCGGCCATCGTCTCGCGCATCAGCTTCTCGGGTGAGCTCGGCTACGAGATCTATGTCGCGCCGCAATTCCAGCTGGCACTGGCCGAGGCGGTGGAGGCGGCGGGCGTCGATCTCGGTCTCGGCTGGTATGGCGCGCGGGCGCTCATGTCGCTGAGGCTGGAGAAGGCCTGGGGCGTCTGGGGCGCCGACTACCGCCCCGACTTCACCGCCGCAGAAAGCGGCCTCGACGCCTTCATCCACTGGGACAAGGACTTTGTCGGTCGCGCCGCCGCCGAGGCCGAGCGCGCGACCGGCCCCGCCCGCCGGCTGGTCACGCTGGTGCTCGACGATCCGCGGATCGACGCCGAGGGCATCGACGTGGTCGCCGACGAGGCGATCCTGCAGGACGGCGCGGCGGTCGGCTATGTCTCCTCGGGCGGCTATGCGCACCATGTCGGATGCTCGGTCGCCATGGGTTATGTGCCGCGCGACCTCGCCGTCGGCGGCGCCCGGCTCGACGTCGAGATCCTGGGCCACCAGTTCCCTGCCATCGTGCAGGGCGCGCCGCTCTACGACCCGAACGGCGGTCGGATGAGGGCCTAGGGCTCGCGCGCCCAGCCTGTCTGACTGACCCGGCAGTGTTGGTAACGCATTGGCAACCAATGTATCGGCCCGCGTAGCCGGGGCACGGCACGATGCTAGCTGTGCCGGATGCGCCGCTTTGCTGGAGAGACCGATGCCCCCCTGCCGCTTCCTGCTCGCCGTAACCGTCACCGCCACCGCCCTGGCCACCGCCCTGGCCACCGGCCGCGCGGCAGCTGATGAGCTGAACGTGCTCGTCTGGTGCGACCATGCCGATGACGCGTTGATCAAGCCGTTCGAGGAGGCGCATGGCGTCACGGTCAATCTGAAGGAGTACGAGGGTACCGGCGCCGCGCTGTCGATCATCGAGCAGTCCCAGCCCGGCGACTGGGATGTGCTGGTGATCGACGGTATCGACGTGCCGCGCGCCGTCTCGGCGGGGATCCTGGCGCCCCTGCCGCGCGCGGAACTGCCCTATGATACCCTGTTCCCCGAGATCGTGCTGGACGAGACGCAGGTGATCGAGGGCGAGACCTACGCCATCACCGAGAAGTTCGGCTACAATACCATCAGTTTCAATTCCTCGGCCCTTGGCGCCGATGCGCTGGCCGATATGACCGCGCTCTGGGGCTCGGCGCCCGGCAGTCTGGCGGTCTATGACTATTATCTGCCGGTGATGGGACTGGTGGCCATGGGCCTCGGCATCCCGACGGCCGAGATCTCGATGGACGACCTGCCCGCTATCGAGGAGGCGCTGCTGGCGCTGAAGGACAACGCGTCCTCGGTGGGCGAGGTCGTGGCCTCGCAGACCGCGATCGCCACCGGCGAGGTCGACATTCTGGTCGGCGGCGGCGAATGGGTGACGGCCGGGCTGACCGCCGAGATCCCCGAGCTCGACTGGATGATCCCCGACCAGGGCGCGGTGCGCTGGTCACAGTCGATCGGCGTCTTCGCCGACAGCACGCGGCCCGATCTGGCGCTGGAGTTCGTCAAGCACGTCCTCAGCCCCGAGGGGCAGGCGGCGCTGGCCACCTCGGCCTGCTACTGGGCGATGCCGGCGAACAGCGCGGCCGGCGCGGTCATGACCGACGAGCAGAAGCGCGCGCTCCGCTGGGACCAGCAGGCCGACTACCTGACCCGCGCGCAGCTCTACCCTGCGCCCGACGCCGCGCTGGATGAGGCGATGCAGGAGGTCTGGACCCGCTTTCTGGCGCGCTGAGCCGCCATGCCGGCGCGCGTGTCGACCGGGGCGATCGCCATGCGCGAGCGCCGGCGGGCGCTGGTGCTCGCCTTCCCGGCGCTGGCCTGGACTGCGGTGTTCTTCGCCGCCCCCTTCGCGACGATGGCGGTGCTGAGCCTTTGGCAGCGCACGGATCAAGGCCTCGTCGCGACGTGGTCGCTTGAGAACTACGCCGCCTTCCTCGAGCGTCCGGCCTTTGTCGAGGCGCTGGTGAACTCGCTCGAGATCACGCTCAGCGTCACCGTCCTGTCCGTGGCGCTCGCCTACCCGCTCGCCTGGATCATCGCGGTCGAGATGCCCGAGCGCTATCGCCGCCTCGCCCTCGCGCTCGCCGTGATCCCGTTCTGGACCTCCTATGTCGTGCGCTCCTACGCATGGTCGCTGGTGCTGGCGAGGCGGGGCGTGCTGAACGAGTGGCTGGGCGACATGGGTCTGCCGCTGATCGACCTCGCCAATTCGCGCACGGCGACGGTGATCGGCTTCACCCATTTCTTCACGATGCTGCTGACGCTCACGATCTACGCGGCGCTCGTGCAGCTGCCACGCACCCTGCGTCTGGCGGCCGCCGATCTCGGCGCGGGGCCCTGGGCGACCTTTCGCCATGTGGTCTGGCCGCTGACGCTGCCGGGCGTCGCGGTCGGTGCCTTCCTGACCTTCGCGCTCTGCATCGGGGACTATGTCACGCCGCAGATTCTAGGCGGCGGCAACGACCTGGCCCTGCCACAACTGGTGATGCTGCAGATCGGTCGGCGCGCCGACCTGCCGATGGCGGCCGCGCTTTCCATCGTGCTGATGCTCTGCGTGACGCTCGCCTATCTCGCCATGGCGCGCTGGATGCGGACCGACCACCGATGACGCGAACGCCGCGCGTGGTCGCCTGCGCTGTCTACATGGTGCTGCTCTACGGCTTCATCTTCCTGCCGGTCGCCGTGCTCGCGCTCTTCTCGTTCCAGGACGGGCGCTTTCCGATCCCGCCCTTTCGCGGCTTCTCGCTGCGCTGGCACGAGGCGGTGTTGGGCGATGCCGACCTGATGGCGGCGCTGATCAACTCGCTCGGCGTCGCCGTGCTGTCATCGCTCCTCGCGCTTGCCCTCGGCTTTCTCGCCGCCCGAGCCGTGGCGACCGGCGCGCTTCCCGGGGCCGCGGCGATCCGGGCCGCGCTGACGGCGCCCCTCTCGGTCAGCTATCTGGTGATCGGGCTCGGCCTGCTCGCCAGTCTCAACCTGATCGGCATCGGCCTCTCGCTCGCCACGGTCGCGGTCGGCCATGTCGTGATCAACACGCCGCTCTGCTTTGCGATCTGTGCCGCGGCACTCGGCGATCAGCAGCGCTCGGCCGAACGCGCGGCGCGTGATCTGGGCGCGGGTGAGTGGCAGGTAATGGCATTGGTCACAGCGCCGATGATCCTGCCGGCGCTGCTCGCAGCCTTCCTGCTGTCGGTCACCTTTTCCTGGGACGAGTTCATCATCGCCTTCCTGCTCTCGCGCTTCGAGGTGACGCTGCCGGTCGAGATCTGGTCGCTGCTGCGCTCGGGCCTCAATCCCAAGACAAACGCCGTCGGCAGCCTTGTCTTCCTGGTCTCTGCCATCGCCGTGCTGGTGGTCGAGTTGGCCGTGCTGCGCCGCCGGTGACCGCCGGGATCGAAATCGCCGCGCTGTCCCGCCGCTTTGGCGGCACACAAGCGCTGGCCGGGATCGATCTGACGGTCGCGGCGGGGGCGTTCTGCGTGCTGCTGGGCCCATCGGGCTGCGGGAAGACCACGCTCCTCAACATCATCGGCGGCTTCGACGATCCGGACGAGGGGCGGCTCAGCATTGGCGGCCGCGACATGGTCGGCGTGCCGGCGGCCAAGCGGCCGACCACCACGGTCTTTCAGGACTATGCGCTCTTCCCCCACATGACGCTGAGCGAGAATATCGGTTTCGGTCTGCGCATGCGCGGCTGGTCGCGCCCCGACAGGCAGGCCCGAGCGGCCGAGATGCTCGGCCTCGTCGGCCTGCCCGGTGCCGGCGACAAGCGCCCCGGCCAGCTTTCCGGCGGGCAACGCCAGCGTGTCGCCCTGGCCCGTGCCCTGGCCGTGGAGCCCGACGTTCTGTTGCTCGACGAACCGCTCGGCGCGCTCGACCTGAACCTGCGCCGCGCCATGCAGGAGGAGCTGAAGGACATCCAACGCCGCGTTGGCGCCACCTTCGTGCATGTGACCCACGACCAGGAGGAGGCGATGGCGATCGCCGATCTGATCGTGGTCATGAACGACGGCCGGATCGAGGATGCGGGTCCGCCCGAACGCGTCTACCGCGCACCGCGCTCACGCTTTGCCGCGACGTTTCTCGGCGACATGGCCTTGTTGCCGGGCGTCGTGCGCGCCGGCCAGGTGGAAACGGCGCTCGGCCCGCTGGGCGATGCCGGTGATGTGGCCGAGGGGACGGCGGCCGCTGCCGGCATCAGACCCGAGCATCTTTCGCTGGACGGATCGCAAGCGCTGGCGGAGGTCGACGTGGTCGAGAGCCACTTCCTGGGCGGCCATCGCAAGCTGCGCTGCGCCCCCGTCGCGGCGCCCGAGATCACCCTTGCCGTTCATCGGCCCGTGACGGTCGAGGCGCGTGTCGGCGATCGCCTCACGCTGCGTGTCGACCCCGACACGGTTGTCGTGTTGACGCGCTGAGGGCGCGGCCACGCCGACCGGACGACATCGTACCGAGCTCTGGGATGGACCTCCTCGATGGACCACGGCGTCTGGCGCCCACCGCTCCCGCCACGGTTGATTGGCCGCCATTTCTCCGCGCCACTATTGCAGCGCAGCAATCCTGCCCAAACCGGACAGACGCGCGGTTCAGGGACGGTGTTGCGCACGCGAAGGCCAAGATCGGGATAGCGTGACGCCTTTCTCCCGGCACTGATCGGGATGGCGGTTGCAAGCCCTTGAATTCAGTGTCATTTACTACGCTGTGGTAGTCATTGATTTTGCTTATCAGTTCCGGGCAAAGACGGATCGGTCATTTTCGGTCTATGAAGTGAAATGGCGCCTCTCGGAAATAAGAGCAATCCAAAACCGTTGCGTCTCAAGAATTTTGCACGTGCGAAACAGGTAGTTCACAAAGGAACTCCAAAGGGTTGTCGAAGCGCAGCGGGCCCAGATCAGACGTACTTTGTTGCGTCGCAAAATAAATCGTAAAATTTCGGCGCTTGACTAGCGTAAGTACTTGGCAACTTCTCGACCCAGCCAGCCTCGATCGGTAAGTGGACGGGTCAGCACCAATGACTGAGTTGGTTGACCCGCAGCGCCAAACCGCGTCGTGGGTCGGATCGGTTTGTCAGAGGTCAGCGTTCGACCGTGAGCGGAGAGGCAGCAGAGATGACGGGAACCCACGTCGGAGGCGCCACGCTCTGGAGCCTTCTCGCCAACAACGCGGCACAACGGACGGGCGAACAAGCGCTCCTCCTTAAGCGTCGGGGCATCTGGCGCAGCTGGGATTGGAAGGGCTGGCACGACGAAGCGTCGGCGATCGCCGCAGCCATGACGGCGCGCGGGCTTTCGGCGGGCACCCACGTCGCCTTCCTGGGCGAGAACAAGCCACGACTGTTCACGGCGATCGCCGCGACGCACTGCATCGGCGGCGTTGCGGTGCCGCTCTATCCCGATGCCTCGGCCGCCGAACTCGGCGAGCAGCTGCGCCAGGTCGAGGCCTCGATGGTCTTCGCCGAGAACCAGGAGCAGGTCGACAAGGTGCTGGAGGTGCTGCCCGACTGCCCCAGCGTGAAGACCGTGGTGTTCGATGACGAGCGCGGCATGCGCCACTACCAGCAAAGCGACCTCGCCAGCTACGATACGTTGCTGGAGCAGGGCCGGAACAACGCGTCGGGTGCGGCCCCGATCGGGGGCGATGCCCCGGCCTTCGTGTTCTACACATCGCGGACGGGCGAGGTCGCCAAAGCCGCGGTCTACAGCCACGCCGCCGTGATCGCGCAGACCCAGCGGGCGGCGACGGCACAGGGTCTCGGGCCGTCGGATCGTACGCTGGCGTATCTGCCGCCCGGTTGGTCGTGCCAGATGATGATGAGCTATGCCCAAGCCATTGGCTCGGGCCTGAGCATCTGGTGCCCGGAATCCAGTGACACGCTGCTTGAGGACATGCGCGAGGCTGCGCCGACCACTTTGCTGGTCACGCCGCGCGTGCTGGATGCCATCATGTCGCAGGTCACCACGCGCATGGAGGAGTCAGGTGGGATCGGCCTAAGCCTCTTCCGCCGCCTGCGGAGCGAAGCCGAGCGGGAAGGCGCGGCCGCGAAGGCGTCCTCGGGCCCCGGCATGATGACCGAGATGATGCTAAACCGGCCGCTGCGCGACACGCTCGGCATGAGCCAGCTGCGCATGGCCTTCTGCGCGGGCGACATGCTCGACCCGGCGATGCTGCTGTCGTTCCGAAAGCTCGGCATCAACCTCAAACAGCTCTACGGCACGACCGAGACAGGCTATCTGCTGGCGATGCAAGCCGATGGCGAGGTGCAGCCCGACACGGTCGGCCGCGCCGTTGCCGGTATCGAACTGAAGGTGACGGACAGCGGCGAACTGGCCGCCCGGGCCGACGGATTTATGGAGGGCTATCTAGGCGACGAGGCCGCGACCGCTGCCGCACGCGACGCCGATGGATGGCTGCTGACGGGCGATGTCGGCGAGATCGGCAGCGATGGCTCGGTGCGCCTGATCGACCGCACAGACAGCATCGGCCGCCTTTCCGACGGCACGCTGTTCGCCCCGCGCGGCGTCGAGAGCCGGATCACAACCTCGCCTTATGTGCGCGAGGCGGTGACCTTCGGCGACGGGCAAGACGGCGTATGTGCCCTGATCGACATCGACACCCTATCCGTCGGCCGGTGGGCCGACAGCCAGGAGATCGCCTATAGCGGCCATGCCGACCTTGCCTCGCAAAACGCCGTCTACGGCCTGATCGCCGAATGGGTCGCCGAGGTGAACAAGAACCTCGCCGCCGATCCTACGCATTCCAACCTGCAGGTGCGCCGCTTCGTTCTGCTGCCGCAGGAGCTTTCGGTCGAGGACGGGATGCTCTCGCGTCTCGGCAAGCTGCGTCGCGCGGCGATCGCCGAGCACTACGCGCCAGTGGTTCGTGCCCTCTTCAACGGCGCGCCCGACGTCGCGCTGGAACGGGCGATCGACGAGTCCGGTCTGCATACCCATGACGACGCCCATCCTGCGCGTCTGCAGATCAAGAACGCGGCCGTGGTCGGCGACATCAAGAACAGGAGCGCTGCATGAACGTGATCTCGGAGACGCATTTCAGCGAACGCGCCTTCCCCATCGCGGGCCCGGTGCTGGAGCTTGAGAACATCTCGCTGCGCTTCGGCGGCGTCCACGCGCTCACTGACATCTCGTTCAACGTGCTGGAGCACGAGGTCCGCGCCATCATCGGCCCGAACGGCGCGGGCAAATCCTCGATGCTGAACGTCATCGGCGGGCTCTACACGCCGCAGGAAGGCCGGATCCGCTTCGATAGCGAGTTGCTCTCGGGCATGACCCCGGGTCGCGCTGCCAAGCTCGGCATCGGGCGCACCTTCCAGAACATCGCGCTCTTCAAGCGGATGACGGTGCTCGAGAACATCATGGCCGGCCGCAAGCTGTTCAATCACGCGACCTTCCTGGAGGTGGCGCTGCAGCTACCCCGCGCACGGCGCGAGGAGATCGAGGACCGCGAGAAGGCCGAGGAGATCATCGAGACCCTCGAGATCCAGCACATTCGCAAGACGCAGGTCTCGCGCCTGCCCTACGGCCTGCAAAAGCGCGTCGAGCTCGGTCGCGCGCTGGCCGCCGAGCCCAAGATCCTTCTGCTGGACGAGCCCATGGCCGGCATGAATGTCGAGGAGAAGCAGGACATGTGCCGCTTCATCATCGACGTGAACGACCACTACGGCACGACCATCGTGCTGATCGAGCATGACATGGGCGTCGTCATGGACATCTCGGACCGCGTCGTGGTGCTCGATTACGGCAAGAAGATCGGTGATGGCACGCCCGATGACGTGCGGTCGAACCAGAATGTCATCGACGCCTATCTTGGCGTGGCGCACTAAGGGGCGGGCGAGATGGACCTTTACGAAGTTCTCTTCTTCTTGGAAGTGCTGGTGGGCGGTCTGCTCGCCGGCGTGATGTACTCACTCGTCGCGCTCGGCTTCGTGCTGATCTACAAGGCGTCGTCGGTCTTCAACTTTGCCCAGGGCGCCATGGTGTTCTTCGCCGTGCTGTCCTTCGTCGGCTTCATGGAGCTCGGCCTCAACTTCTGGGTCGCGCTGCCGGTGACTGTGGCGTTGATGATCCTGGTCGGCATGGCGACGGAACGCTTCGTCCTGCGCCCGCTGGTCAACCAGAGCGACGACACGCTGCTGATGGCAACCATCGGCCTCGCCTTCGTGCTGGAGGGGCTGGCCCAGATGGCCTGGGGCGTCGAGGTCCGCCGTCTGGACCTGGGCATTCCCGACGTGCCGCTGACCTGGCTGGCCGACCTGACCGGCATCTTCGTCAGCGCGCTCGACATCACCGCAGGCGTCGTCGCGGGCGTCCTGGTGGTGGGTCTCGCGATCCTGTTCTCCAAGACCAAGGCCGGGCTCGGCCTGCGCGCGGTGGCCGACAGCCACGCAGCCGCCCAGTCGATCGGCATCCCACTCAAGCATATCTGGATGATGGTCTGGGCGACGGCGGGCATCGTGGCGCTGGTCGCCGGGATGCTCTGGGGGGCGCGGTCGGGCGTTCAGTTCGCGCTGATCGGCATCGCGCTGAAGGCGCTGCCCGTGATGATCATCGGCGGCTTCACCTCGGTCCCCGGCGTGATCGTCGCCGGGCTGATCGTCGGCGCGTCCGAGAAGCTGGCCGAGGTCTATATCGGCCCGTATTTCGGCGGCGGGATCGAGGGCTGGGCGCCGTACATGCTCGCCGTCGTCTTCCTGATGTTCCGGCCCGAGGGCCTGTTCGGCGAACGCCACATCCGGCGCGTCTGACGCCCAATCCGCGAGGAATAGACCATGTATTACCGTCAGGCCGGTACCTACAAGACGAGCTACAGCCAGGACATGCGCCTCCTGCCGATGAAGGAGGACCGCATCCTCCTCGCGGCGGTGCTGATCATCGGCTTCCTGATCATCCCGTTCACCGCCAGCAACTATTGGCTGAGCGCGATCCTGATCCCCTGGCTGGCGCTGTCGCTGGTGGCGCTGGGGCAGAACATCCTGATG
>JBCCSW010000121.1:0-10742 GCA_039199465.1 Pseudomonadota bacterium | reverse complement strand
GCGAGCGCCAGTGTGACGAGGCCGCACCGCCCGCCAATGTCGTGGAGGCGAACTGATGGGCGCGCTGGCCGCGGCAGAGCGTGCCGAGACGGCGCCAGCCAAGCGGGCGCTCCTGAAGGTGGACGGCCTGACCAAGATGTACGGCGCCCATACCGGCTGTCGTGCTGTGTCCTTCGATCTTTGGCCCGGCGAGGTGATGGGTATCGTCGGCGAGAGCGGGTCGGGAAAGACCACGCTGCTGCGCTGTCTTGCCGGCTATCTAGCGGCCGATGCCGGAACGGCGGTTTTCGACGGGCGCGACGGGCTGGTTGATGTGCTGCGCATGCCCGAGCCCGCGCGTCGCCGTCTGATGCGCACCGACTGGGCGCTGGTGCATCAGAACCCCCGCGACGGGTTGCGCCTCGGCGTCTCGGCCGGGGCGAATGTGGGCGAGCGGCTGATGGCGGTCGGCTGGCGGCACTATGGGCGGATCCGCGAGACGGCGGCGACCTGGCTCGACCGGGTCGAGATCGACCGCGACCGCATCGACGACCGGCCGACCGCGTTCTCGGGCGGGATGCAGCAGCGCCTGCAGATCGCGCGCAACCTGGTCTCGGCCCCGCGTCTTGTCTTCATGGACGAGCCGACCGGAGGGCTGGATGTCAGCGTGCAGGCGCGGCTGCTGGATTTGATGCGCGGGCTGGTTCGGGATCTCGGCCTGTCGGTGGTCGTGGTCACGCACGACCTCGCCGTGGCCAGACTGCTGGCCGACCGGTTGATGGTCATGCGGCGCGGAGAGGTGGTTGAGGGCGGCTTGACGGATCAAGTGCTCGATGATCCGCAACACAGTTATACGCAACTCTTGGTAAGCGCCGCCCTCCGGGTATGAGCTACACGACTGGCGGAGGCCGAGTATGATCAACGTCAATAATTGCAGAAAAACATTCACGCTTCATTTGCAGGGGGGTGCACAACTTCCCGTTCTGGAGCACGCGAGCTTTAGTATAATGCCAGGAGAGTGCGTCGCGCTTACTGGACACTCCGGCGCCGGAAAATCGACACTGATGCGGATGATATATGGCAACTATCTGGCCGACGGCGGATCTATTCAAGTTGACGGCACGGAAATCGTGGGCGCATCGCCTCGAACCATACTTGCGTTGCGCCGCAGCACACTGGGGTATGTCAGCCAGTTTCTGCGGGTCGTCCCGCGGGTGCCCACGCTGGATGTCGTTGCCGAGCCATTGGTCACCCTTGGCGTCGCGGTCGAGGACGCCCGCGCGCGGGCAGGGGATCTGCTGACGCGGCTGTCGCTGCCGCATGCGCTGTGGTCGCTGCCCCCGGCGACGTTCTCGGGTGGCGAGCAGCAGCGCATCAACATCGCCCGCGGCCTGATCCACCGCTATCCGGCACTGTTGGTGGACGAGCCGACGGCGTCGCTGGACCGGGCGAACCGCCAGGTGGTGTTGGATCTGATCGGCGAGGCGAAGGCCGAGGGGGCGGCGATCCTGGGTATCTTCCACGATCTTGAGGCGCGCGCGGCCGTCTGCGATCGCGAGGTCGATGTCAGCGCTTTCCTGCCCGGTCGATCGCCGAGCGCTCATACCGAGCCGGCAAGCGCATGACGACTGAGCAGACGGAACCCGCGCTGGCGCCCCGCGCCGTCCGGCCCCGGATCGCCGAGGAGCGAGAGCGCGTCGACCACGAAGCTCTCGTCGAGGGCGGCGTCGAACAGCCCTTTCAGCTCGGCGCGTGTAGACGCCTGCACGGCCGCCGGCACGGGGCCAGTGAGGGTGATGTGGAAGCGATAGGCCTCCATCACGTACGGATAGCCCCAACGCTCGAAGAGCGCGCGGTGACGGGGCAGCAGGGCCTCGGGATGGCGCCGCGCCCGTTCGACGTCGTCCAACGGGGCGCGGAAGCGGTCGAACGCCGTTACGACATCGGCGGCAAGCTTGTCGATCGCCGGACAGCCGCCGGCCGGGCGCAGCGCGAAGAAACCGAGGCCGTCGTCGATCTGGAGCCCGGGCGCCCGCACCAGCGCATGCGCGCGCGCGAAGGCCGAGACGGCGGCGTCCAGCCCGTCGACACCGATACCGGCCGACAGGCGGAACGGCGCTTTCAGCGTCGCATGCAGGCCATAGCGCCAGGGGTTCTGCACCCGCGGATCGTCGCGCGGCGCGCCGGTACCGCTTGCCGGATCCCAGCCGAGCCAGGAGGCACCGAGACGGGCGAGCGCGCTGTCCGGCGCCGGTGTCCAATAGATCGCATAGCGGCGGTACCCTTCGAGCATCCGTCTCTCCCGGCTGTCGCGCGATCCTTGCACGCCCGGCGCTTGATTTCGCCGCGCAGTCCAGCGAACAGGCCGGCGTGGCGGCACGACGTTGCGCAGAGCCTAAGCCACCGGGGGATCCGATGCAGCCGATGACCGTCAGCGAAGCAGACGACGGCGCCGCGGCGCCGCGGCCGACCCCTGAGCGCGTGCTCGCCAATGCCGATCTCGTCCTCGCGGACCGGGTGGTACGCGGCGCCGTGCAGATCCGCGACGGGCTGATCGCCGATGTCAGCGAGGGCACCGTTGTCCCCGCCGGCGCCGAGGATTGCGCAGGGCAGCTGCTGCTGCCGGGGCTCATCGAGCTGCATACCGACAATCTGGAGCGCCATCTGATGCCCCGGCCGGGCGTGAAATGGCCCGGTCCCGCCGCCGTTCTCGCGCATGACGGCGAGGTTGCCGCGGCCGGCATCACTACGGTGTTCGATGCGGTGCGCTGCGGCTCGATGCGCGGCACGGCCGAGGGCAACAAGGACTACAGCAAATACGCCCGGGCGATCGTCGACGACATCAACGCGCTGTCGGCCGCCGGTCTGACCCGCGCCGATCACGGCGTTCATCTGCGCGCCGAGGTGTGTTCCGAGACGGTGGTCGAGGAGCTGGCGGAATTCCACCCGGCCGACCGCGTCTCGATCGTGTCGATCATGGACCACACGCCGGGCCAGCGGCAGTTCTCGAACCTCGACAAGTTCCGCCAGTACCATCAGGGCAAGTACCGGCTGAGCGATGCCGAGATGGAGGCGCATATCGCCTTCACGCGCGGTCTGCATGCCCGCTGGGGGGTGGAGCACGAGAACGGCATCGTCGCGAGCGCGCGGCGGCTGGGCGCGGTGCTGGCGAGCCATGACGACACGACCGAGGCGCATGTAACCCGCTCGGTCGAGTTGTCGGTCGATTTTGCCGAGTTTCCCACGACGCTTGCCGCCGCGCGGGCCTGCCGCGATGCCGGCGTGCCGGTGATGATGGGCGCGCCGAACGTCCTGCGGGGCGGCTCGCATTCCGGCAATGTCTCGGCGCAGACGCTGGCCGAGCATGGGCTGCTCGATATCCTGAGCTCGGACTACGCGCCGTCCTCGCTGATGATGGGTATGGTGATGCTGGCCGATGTGACGGGCGATCTACCGGCCGCGGTCGCCACGGTCAGCGCGGCGCCGGCAAGGGCGGCGGGGCTTACCGACCGGGGCACGATCGCCCCGGGGCTGCGCGCCGATCTGGTGCGCGTGGCGCGCCATGGCGCGACCACCGTGGTCAGCGGGGTGTGGAGCTGCGGGCGTCAGGTCGGCTGAGGCGGTTCGTCGGCGCGGCCCTTCGTGCGCCACCTCAGACCTGGGCCTGCCAGCGCCCTGCGTTCTCGCGGATGGCGGCAACCCGGTCAGGCACCGCCGGATGCGAGGAGAGCCAGCTTACCCGCCCCGCCAGCGCGCCGCCGCCGGGGATCAGTGCGGGCAGCTTCTCCAGCATCTTGGCCTGCGGCTCCGCGCCGAAGCCCGCGCGCATCATCAGCGCCGTCGCATAGGCGTCAGCTTCGAATTCTCCCCGACGACTGAGGGCGGCGGCGATGAGCTGCAGCACGAGCTGCGCGACCAGGGCCCCGAGGAACGGGATCATCCGCAGCACCGCGGCGACGAACGAGCTGTTGGCAAGCAGCATCAGCGGCGCGATCACCCGGCGCTGCGACAGATGGCCGAGCGCGACATGCCCCAGCTCATGGGCGACGACCGAGGCAAGCTCGGGCCCGGTGATCCG
Source organism: Pseudomonadota bacterium (assembly GCA_039199465.1). GTDB lineage: Bacteria > Pseudomonadota > Alphaproteobacteria > Rhodobacterales > Rhodobacteraceae > Thermohalobaculum. The sequence goes on along the minus strand of JBCCSW010000121.1, from coordinate 6,685 downwards.
GCCCGCGCGGTACTGCTGCACCATGCCCGAAGTCAGGTAGACGCCCCCGTCGGCCGTCGCGAGCCCGTTGACCATCGGCTGTTCCATCACCCGCACGTCCAGCCGGTCGACGCCCGCCGCGGTCGCCAGCCGGTCGAACAGCCGGTCGAGCTGATCGTGCTTCAGCGGTCGTGAGGCTCGCCTGAGCGCCCGCGCCATCATGAATTGCTGCCCGCCTGCCAGCAGGAAGGCACCGACCATGACCGCGACGAAGATCAGCAGCTTTGCCATTCTCAACACATAGCAACCGGCACGCCCGGGTTCATCGGGGCGGGCCGGCGTTTGCTGCGGCGGATCGCGCATCACCGAGGCCCGATCCTGCTGCCGGGGAGCAGGGAGCCTTCCGGCAGCGCTGCCTACTCTCGGCAGCTGGCCCAGCCCAAGTATGACGCAGCATCAGGATGGGAGCCCATGATGGACCAGAGCGATCGGCACGCCGCCGCACACCCAGCCCTGCACGCGGCAGCGCCGCCCGCACCGGAGGGACTGACGATCGGCCATGTCCATCTGCGCGTCTCGGATCTGGAGCGCTCGATCGCGTTCTACCGTGACGTGCTGGGCCTCGATGTGCTGGCGCGCTTCTCCTCGGGTGCCGCGTTCCTCGGCGCGGACGGCTATCACCATCATATCGGGCTGAACACCTGGGCGAGCCTTGGCGCGAGTCCGCCGCCGTCGGGGCATACGGGGCTCTACCATGTCGCGTTCCTCTATCCCGACCGTCCGGCGCTGGGTGCGGCGATCAAGCGGGTCCAGGACGCCGGCATCGCGCTGACTGGGGCTGCCGATCATGGCGTCTCCGAGGCCGTCTATCTCGACGACCCGGACCGGAACGGCATCGAGTTGTATCGCGACCGGGCGCGCGCCGACTGGCCGGTGAATGCCGACGGGACGATCCGGATCTCCAACCAACGGCTGGACGTGGCCGCCCTGGTGGCCGAGGCGGCATAGGCGGCCACCCTTGGCGCTGCCTTGACCCGCTAGCGCCCCAAATCCCGCGTCGCGGCCTCGAGCCCGGCCAGGGTCATCGGATACATCCGGCCCTCCATGATCTCGCCAATGATCGCCGTCGACTGGGTAAAGCGCCAGTGGTGCTGCGCCGTGGGGTTGATCCAAGCGGCCTTCGGGAACCGCTCCACCGCCCGCTTCAGCCAGACCTGTCCGGCCTCGGCGTTGTAGTGCTCGTTCGCGCCGCCCGGATAGAGGATCTCATAGGGGCTCATGGCGGCATCGCCGACGAAGATCAGCTTCCAATCCGCGCCGAAGGTATTGAACAGCTCCATCGTCGGCTGTTGCTCGCTCCAGCGTCGCCGATTGTCGGACCACACGCCCTCGTACAGGCAGTTGTGGAAATAACGGTACTCCAGGTGCTTGAATTCGGCGCGGGCGGCGGTGAACAGCTCCTCCACCACCTGGACATGATCGTCCATCGAGCCGCCGACATCGAACAGCATCAGCACTTTGACGGCGTTGTGCCGCTCGGGGCGCAGCTTCACGTCAAGATAGCCCTGATGCGCCGTGGCCCGGATCGTGTCGTCTAGATCCAGCTCCTCCACCGCGCCCTCACGTGCCCACCGGCGAAGACGCCGCAGTGCGATCTTGATCGAGCGGGTGCCGAGCTCGGCGTCGCCGTCGAGGTTGCGGAACTGGCGCTTGTCCCAGACCTTGACGGCCTTGCGGTGGCGGCTCTCGTGTTGACCGATGCGCACGCCCTCCGGGTTGTAGCCATAGGCGCCGAAGGGCGAGGTGCCAGCCGTGCCGATCCATTTCGAGCCGCCCTGATGGCGGCCCTGCTGCTCCTTCAGGCGCTCGGCCAGCGTCTCCATCAGCTTGTCGAAGCCGCCGAGGCTTTCGACCAGCGCCTTCTCCTCCTCGGTTAGGGTCTTCTCTGCGAGGCGGCGCAACCAGTCCTCGGGCAGGCCGGCGAGGTCGGGCCCGTCACCTCCGGCGCCCGACATGCTTTCGAGCCCTTTGAAGACCTCGGCGAAGACACGGTCGAACCGGTCGATATGGCGCTCGTCCTTCACCAGCGCCGCGCGGGCGAGGGTGTAGAAATCGTCGATGCTGTAGTCGGCGATACCGGCCTGCATCGCCTCGGTCAGCGTCAGCAGCTCGCGCAGCGAGACCGGCACCCGGGCGGCGCGGAGGCCGAAGAAGAGGTTCATGAACATGGTCAAAGGATAGCGCGACGGACCGCGCGCGGCGATGGCAGAGACGGGCAGGGCGTTGTCGATTGCCACTGCTCGGCTCGTGTTCGGCGTGTTCGCGGCTGCAGCGATGGCGTAGTCTATCGCCATGGAATTCGTGAATTTTCAGATCGTTTTGGCCGCCGCCTTCTTGGGCGGCCTGACCCCCGGGCCGGTTTCACTGGCTATCGCGGGTACGGGCATGCGACGCGGCCGGGTAATGGCGTTGACGCTGGCCTACGGCGCCAGCACGGGCTCGGTCCTGTGGGCGCTCGCCGCAGCGCTCGGGTTCGGCGCGCTGTTGGCGGCGCATCAATGGCTGTTCGAGCTGATCCGCTATGCCGGCGCCGGCTATCTGATGTGGCTGGCCTGGCGTGCCGCGCGATCGGCGATGACGCCGGGCCTGAGCGCACCCCACGACACCGGTGTCGCCAGCCTGCGGCGGGCCTGGATGCACGGTGCGCTGCTGCATCTGGCGAACCCGAAGGCGGTCGTGTTCTGGGGCTCGATCTTCGCGATCGGCATGTCGCACGAGACACCGGCCGCGGCGATGCCCGCCGCCATCGGCTGGATCGTGGGCGCGAGCCTCGCCGTCAATGTCGTCTGCGTCACGATCTGGGCGCTCGTCTTCTCAGCCCCCCGTGCGATGGCAGGCTATGCCCGGCTGCGCCGCGTGCTGGAAGGGGCTTTCGCGACCTTCTTCGCGGGCGCTGCCCTGAAGCTCGCGACGACACGCTTGCAGTGACGGCAGTTGTCGCACCGGGCCCGCACCGGACCGCGCGGCCCTATAGCCCCATATTCACGGCCGTGATCGCCAGCGCGAAGCCCAGGATGCCCATGGGGATCGCGTGCGCCAGGCCCATCTGGATCTTGTCGGAACGCTTGCCGCCCCGCCGGCGCGCACGCCACCATCCGATCGCGAAGCCAAGGAACAGGAAGATCACGGCGAGGACCATGCTCATGGCTCCTTGGCGGCGGTCGGTCGTGGCCAGGTCGATGGTGGCCGGGACGATGATGGCCGGGTCGATGGTGGCCCGGCGGCTGCGCGTCACCTGCCATCCGCCGTGATTTCGCGCAACCGCGCCTGGATGCGGCGGAGATCGGTGGCCTCCACGCCGCGGCCATGGGCGTCCAGCATCTCGGGCACGCCCTCGAAGGTGGCCAGGGCGTCGCCGGGTCGGTTGTTCGCAACCAGGAAGAGGCCGCGCTGTGCCGCCAGGTTGGTCAGTCGGAAGGCCACGTCGGTGCCGGCCTCGCGGCAGCGCGCGGCGGCGCCGTCGATCACCTGCAGCGTGTCGGGATCGCCTGCGCGCCGGTTCAGCACCACGGCGTGGCCGCGAAGCATGCATTGCAGCGCGTCGAAGCCCTGCGCGGTATCGCCGATCAGGCTCTCGACCGTGTCGAGATCGACGCGCCCGTCATTGCGCCTAGCCGCGGCCTCATAGCTGGCGCGGACCCGCGCGATCACCGGGCGCGGGGCGAGGCCGAGCGACGGTGCGTCCGGCGCCTCTCCCTCGGGGTTCAACGCGGCGAGGGCGGCGCGCGCCTCGGCCATCATGCGCTCGCGCGAGCTGAGCGCCGTCTCGGGCACCGCGTAGAAGGTGCGGATCAAGAGGAGATCGAGCGCTGTCGGGAAGACGTGCAGGCCATCATCGTTGAAGATGCTCGGCAGCAGATCGAAGATGTCGTTGTAGACGCCCAGGGATTGGAGGATTTCTTCGAACAGGCAGGCGTCCAGGATGGGCTGGCCGATACCCTCGGGCAGGTAGACGGTCACGATGTTGCGCTCTGCCCAGCGGGTCTTCAGCTCGGTGAAGTCGAGGGCGCGGCGCTCGTTCTCGGCCCTGATCGGGGGCCCTGGCAGGATGAAGCATCCGACCGAGGGGGCGACCTGGCGCAGCCAGCCCTCGCGCACCGTCTGCAGCGCCACGACGGTCCCCGAGCCCGGCGTCGGCGGGTCGGCCGGCAGGTTGGGCTGGAAGCCGATGTCGAGCGCGCCGTGGCGTTGCAGCCAGCCGACCCGCGCGGCGACGACATCGCTGAGCGCGCGATCGAACCCGCTGGCCGGCACGACGCGGATCGGCATCGGCAGACGCTCGACGGCGGCGAGGCGGCTGCCGTCCTCGAACTCGAAGGCCAGTCGGACCAGCAGCGCGGCAAGCTCGCCATTGCGAAACCCGGTCCGGCCCTGCGGCCCGACCTCGTTGATCGGCATGTCGAGCTGGATGGGGGGCGGCGGTGACGATCGGTCGGCACATGCGGTGAGTGCAGCGCCGATCAGCAAGGGCGCGATCAGGCGTTTGATACCCCCGACCACGCCGAGGGTCAGCGCTGATACTTGATGAAGTCGGTGACGCTGGACAGCCGGTCGTAGAGTTGGCGGGCCGTGGCGTTGTCCTGCTGTGTCAGCCAATAGACGGTCGGGCAGCCGGCGGCATCGGCAGCGGCGTAGACCGCCTCGATCAGCGCGCGGCCGGCGCCGGTGCCGCGCGCCTCTGGCGTCACGAACAGGTCCTGCAGATAGATCACGTCTTCGATCCGCCAGCCGTGGCGATGGAACAGGTAGTGCGTGAGGCCGATCAGGCTGCCATCCAGCTCCGCGACCAGGCCGTGGAAATCGCGCGGATCGTCGCCCAGCAGCCGTTCGAAATACGTCTCGTAGACCTCCGGCGTGACCGACGTCTTGTAGAAGGCGAGATAGCCCTCCCAAAGCGCCGCCCATTGGGCCCGGTCGCCGCGCTCGAGCGGACGAATGGTGACCCTGCTCATACCGCCATCCCTCCCAGCGCCTCGACCTGGCGCGCCAGGTCGATATGGCCCGGCAGCCCGGGGTTCAGATGGTGGCCGGTGAACGGCAGCACCTCATGGGCAATCTCACGCTCGGCATTCAGGATGGCCAGCGGGTCCAGCGCCCCGCGCACCTGCCGCAGCCAGCGCACGGCCGGCGGGAAGGCGGTCGGCGCCGAGAGTGTCAGCACCTGCGCCTGGGCCGCCCGTGTACCGCGTCCCTCGCGAAGGAGGCGCGCAAACGCGGCGGACAGCGCCAGGACGCCCTGGGCATGCGCCACGACCAGGTCGAGCCGCCGGCCAGCATCGCCCATCAGCGCCATCAGCGCGGCGGCGGCAGGCGCGGTCATGGCGTCATCGGCAAGCTGCAACCGCCTGCCCGGCATGCGGGCGCTGGCTGCCTGCAGTACCGCCTGTCGGCCGAGCGTACCGAGCGCGGTGCGCAGCCGGCTCATCGGCGCGAACAGCACTGCGCCGCCCAGCAGTTCGGCAAGCGCGTCCTGCCGCCCGTAGCCCGGTACCACTGCGGCGGCTGGTCGGCCGGTGGCATCGGCGAGCTGGCGGGCCAAGGCGGCAGCGGCCAATTCGCTGCCGCCGCCGCCCGGCACGGCAAGCTGCGTCGTCTCGCCGTCGTCGCTGGCCATGAAGCGCGCTGCGTCTCGGAACACCCGGATGCCGGGCGCGATGCTCCGTCCGGGTCGGGCATGGACGACCGCGCCGGGCGTGCCCGTACCCAAAGACAAGAGGCCACGCTCGACCCCCGTCAGCCCGGCGATGCCGTACAGCATCGCGTCGAGGCCGCCGTTGCGCAGACCCGCCGCCGCCTCGATCGGGGCGGGCAGGGCGCGCTCACGGCCCGGCAGGGAGATGTCACTGTCCATCAGTCGATCTCTACTAGAGCCGCCGCTTGCAGCCCAGCCGAAAGGCGGGTCCGCCGCACGACGCTCAGCGCCCCTCGCGCCGGGCCATGAAGGCGAGGCGTTCGAAAAGATGCACGTCCTGCTCGTTCTTGAGGAGCGCGCCGTGCAGCGGGGGCAGCGCCTTCTTGGGATCGGCGCGCAGCACCTCGGGGCCGACATCGTCCGCCATCAACAGGCGCAGCCAGTCCAGCATCTCGCTGGTCGAGGGCTTCTTCTTCAGCCCGGGGATCTCGCGGATCTCGAAGAACGAGGTCAGCGCGGCCCGCAGCAGCGCCGGCTTGATGCCGGGGAAATGCACCTCGACGATGGCTGCCAGCGTCTCGGCATCCGGGAAGGCGATGTAGTGGAAGAAGCAGCGGCGCAGGAACGCGTCGGGCAGCTCTTTCTCGTTATTGGACGTGATGATCACGATCGGGCGCTGTCGCGCGGTCACCGTCTCGCCGGTCTCGTAGACGTGAAAGGTCATGCGGTCGAGCTCCTGCAGCAGGTCGTTCGGGAACTCGATGTCGGCCTTGTCGATCTCGTCGATCAGCAGGACCGCGCGCTCGGCGCTGTCGAACGCCTCCCACAGCTTGCCGGGGCGGATGTAGTTGGCGATGTCGCGCACCCGTTCGTCGCCCAGCTGGCTGTCGCGTAGCCGGCTGACGGCATCATATTCATACAGTCCCTGCTGTGCCCTGGTGGTCGATTTGACATGCCACTCAATGAGATCCAGGCTCAAGCTCATGGACACTTGTCGGGCAAGCTCCGTCTTGC